>JADWMH010000168.1 GCA_015767355.1 Gammaproteobacteria bacterium | reverse complement strand
CCGAATCGGAGCCTGACATCCTGGTTCAAACGTCTCGGCAAATCATTTTACAGTGGCCCCGAAACTCGTGAAGAGTTGCTGGAACAGTTAAAAAGCGCCCGAAGCCGCGCGCTCATCGACATGGACGCACTCGACATGATCGAAGGGGTGCTTTCGGTTTCTGCCCTGCGAGTTCGCGACATCATGATTCCCCGCGCAGAGATGGCCGTTCTCAACAGGGATGACGATCTGGAAAAGCTTTTGCCGCTGGCCATCGATACCGCTCACTCCCGTTTTCCGGTCATCAACGATGATAAAGCAGAGATCATCGGCATTCTGCTTGCCAAGGATTTGCTGCAATATTGCGGTACAACAAAAAAGATCTTCAATATTCGCGATGTCCTGCGCAATGCTGTGTTTGTCCCCGAGAGTAAACGCCTCAATGTGCTGCTCAAGGAGTTCCGTACCCGGCGCAACCACATGGCAATCGTAATCGATGAATATGGCGCGGCGGCTGGCCTGGTCACCATCGAAGATGTGCTGGAGCAGATCGTTGGTGAAATCGAGGATGAATATGACTTCGAAGAGGACGTACAAATCCTGCAGCGCACTGATAACGAATACACCGTCAAGGCGCAAGTTGAAATCGAGGATTTCAACCTGCATTTCAACAGCAATCTTGACGACAAAGAGTTTGACACCATCGGCGGCCTGGTAACCAACGCCATCGGCCACCTTCCCAAGCGGGGAGAGCGCGTCACCATCGAAAATTTCGAGTTTCGCGTCATTCGCGCCGACAGCCGCAAGATCCGGCTGCTTGCGCTCCATCTCCTGCAGTAAGCCCTTGATGTTAAGAGCGCTGATTGCCTTCTGCAGCGGCGTTGCTGCAACTTTTGCCTTTGCTCCCTATGGCCAGTGGTGGCTGACTCCCGTCACTCTAGCAATGTTGTTTTGGCTGTGGCTTAACGCTACGCCTAAACAGGCATTCCTGCGCGGCTGGGCATTTGCCGCCGGCCTGTTTGGCTTTGGCGCCATCTGGATCCACCACAGCATGAGTGTATTCGGCGGCATGGCGCTGCCGCTGGCGCTGTTTCTGGCCATACTGCTGGCTTCACTGATGGCGCTTTACTATGGCCTGGCAGGCTATATTGCCGTACGCCTCTCTACACAGGCATCACTGCAGGCAAAGCTGATTGCATCTGCGCTCGCCTTTGTCGCCATGGAGTGGCTGCGCAGCTGGTTCCTAAGCGGTTTTTCATGGCTGACGATTGGTTTCTCGCAGATCGACTCCCCGCTTTCCGGGTTCGCTCCCATCGGCGGCGTGTTGCTGGTGTCGCTCCTCAGCGCACTGACTGCTGCGCTGTTGCTTCTGATCATCAAAGGAGAACGCCGACAGAAAATTACTGCAGCCATCGTTATGGCATCGATATGGGCAACAGGAGGATTGCTCGGCGGCAAGGAGTGGACACAGGCCTCCGCCCCCCCCCTGAAAGTCACTCTGCTGCAGGCCAACATCCCGCAAGATCAGAAATGGCTACAGGAGATGCTCGAACCGACGCTGCAATACTACACATCTGAGACCATGAAGCATCTCGACAGCGACCTGATCCTGTGGCCTGAGTCCGCCATAACTGCACTCAAGCAGCAGGTTGATGAAGCACTGCTGAAACCGCTGTCCAGAAAGCTGGCTGAAAACAATACCATGCTTATCACCGGCATTCTGACCAATCCCCAGGGCGAGATCTACTACAACAATCTGCTGTCACTGGATGGAAACGAGGCTCTCTACGATAAACGCCATCTGGTTCCTTTTGGCGAATATTTCCCGCTCGGCTACCTGTGGAAAGAGAGCTTCAAGGGGTTGGCGACTATTGGAGACGACTTCACGGCAGGTAATGCCGCCAAACCGCTGCTTCAGGTAGGCGGTTATCAGGCTGGCGCATCCATCTGCTACGAGATCATCTTTGGCGAAGAGATTCGCGAGGCGCTGCCGGAAGCACATTTTCTTGTCAACATGAGCAATGATGCATGGTTTGGAAAAACCGTCGGTCCACTGCAGCATTTTGAGATGGCCAGGATGCGCGCCCTTGAGAATGGACGTTATCTACTGCGCGCCACCAACACCGGCGTAACCGCCATCATCGATCCGCACGGCAAAGTTCAGGCACAGCTGCCGCAATTTCAGCGGGCGGAACTCAGCGGCGCGTTCACGCCTTACCAGGGCAGCACCCCATATTCGAAGCACGGCCACCTGGTTTTATGGATTATATGGGGAGTATTGCTGGCCTGGATTCTCGTGTCAGGACGAAAGCGCAATCAATCCTGAATCGCGACTCTTTTTTTACCACCATGATTTCACCATCACCACCGCTCCGGCAGCAATGCCGCCCAGCATACCTGTTTGTATGATGGCAGGCGCAATCCATGCAGGGGGGAATGCCGCTATGAGGATGCTGCCGATGACCAGGACTCCTCCTGTGACAGCGCCCAGGGTACGTCTGTTGGCTCGACGGATCTCCTCCTGGATCTGCTGCAGCTGATCCGACTGCCACTGCAGTTTGAGAGTTCCCTGCTCCGCATCCTTCAACACTCTGTATGCCATAGGCAGCATCTCCGGAAGCTGTTCAGAGAGACCCGGCAGGCTCTCTTTGACGCGCTTTAGCAGGGCTTTGGGGCCGACCTGCTCCTTCATCCAACGCTCGAGAAAAGGTTTTGCCGTCGACCATAAATCCAGCTGCGGATAGAGGGTGCGTCCCAGCCCCTCGATATTCAACAGGGTTTTCTGCAGCAACACCAGCTGCGGCTGCACCTCCATATCGAACCTGCGCGCTGTCTGGAAGAGTTTCAGCAGAAAATGTCCGAATGAAATCTCGGAGAGAGGGCGGTTGAAGATCGGCTCGCACACGGTGCGGATTGCCGACTCGAATTCATCGACGCGGGTCCCCTGCGGGATCCATCCCGACTCGATATGCAACTCGGCAACACGGCGGTAATCACGATTGAAAAAGGCCAGCAGGTTATCCGCCAGGTAGCGCTGATCATCCTGCGTCAGGGTTCCCATGATGCCGAAATCAACCGAAATATAACGCCCGTTGTCCTCGACGAAGATATTGCCGGGGTGCATATCTGCATGAAAGAAATTGTCGCGAAATACCTGGGTAAAAAAGATCTCGACGCCGCGCTCACCCAGCATCTGCATACTGATCCCTTTGGCCTTATGGGATTCAACCTCACTCACCCGGGCACCGTAGACGCGCTCCATGACCATCACGTTGTCGCGGCAATAGTCCCAGTAGACATCCGGAACATAGAGCATCTCCGAGCCTTCCCAGTTGCGTCGCAACTGCGAGGCATTGGCTGACTCCCGCATCAGGTCCAGCTCATCGAAAATGGTCTTCTCGTACTCCTGGACAACCTCGACAGCGCGCATGCGGCGTGCGTCTGCCGAGTATTTCTGCGCAAGACGCGCGATGGTAAACAGCAGATCCACATCGCGGCGAATGATCTTGCCGATGCCGGGACGCAGTACCTTGACAACCACATCCCTGCCATCGTGCAGGGTTGCCGCATGCACCTGGGCAACCGAGGCCGACGCCATCGGCTGCTCTTCAAATGAGGCAAACAGATTTGTGACTGAATCTCCCAACGCCTGCTCTACAATCTCGCGGGAGTGGCTGCCTGAAAATGGAGGCACCTGGTCCTGCAGTTTGGCCAGTTCGTCAGAGATATCATCCGGAAGCAGATCGCGGCGCGTAGACAACACCTGGCCGAACTTGATAAAGATCGGCCCCAGGTCTTCGAGCGCCAGGCGGATACGCACCCCGTAATCGGGGCGGCTTCCCAGGCTTAACCAGTAAAATGGGGAGAGAAAGCGAAAAAACCGAATGGGACGGAAGATATGCGCAGCAAGAATGATCTCGTCCAGCCCATGGCGCAGCAGTACCCAGTTGATGTGGATCAGGCGCAGCGCATCTTTGTAGCCGACCACGACTATTGTTCTGTATCTGCAGCAGAGAGCAGCCGCACAACGCGCGCTGCCAGGCGGTCGACATCATCGCGCAGTCGATCAACCTCACCCCGCCACTCGGCAACTTCAAAAGCCGTCGGCAGCAGCTGTTTCTCTTCGGTCAGGTATTCACCCAGGTTGTCTCGCATCACGCGCTGGTTGCGCCTGGCCCATCGCTGGAATCCACGCAGCATACCTCCAAGCTGATGCGCCGCCACATCACCGGTCAGTTTAGACAGCTGCTCCTCCCAGTCAATCTCCAGCATGGCGAGAATATCACTGAAGCGCTGAGCAAGACGGGTATCGCCATCGAGTGTAATCTTGCCCTTGAAGACCTGGTCCTCCTTGCGCTCCATGCGCATGGTTTCGGCGAAATCAAAAGGGGTGGCGCGTATGGTTGCATCCGCCGCATCGACATCATCAGTCGAGAGCTGCAGCCGGCCCTGCGCATCGGCAACGAACAGCAGCGTCAGGTTCCACTCTTTGAACTCGATTGCAATGCGCCGTCCGTGCAATTCGGCCAACCGCTGCTGCGTTACCTCATCCATGCTGATGACGGCATTCAACAGCTGTTCCACGGCGACAACTGCCGCCTGGCCCGCCTCATTGATCACAATTTAAATCCCCGATGGATGGCAACAATGCCTCCGGTCAGATTATGGTAATCACAACGTTCAAAACCGGCATTCTGCATCATCTGCAGCAGGCTCTCCTGGTCCGGGTGCATGCGAATGGATTCAGCAAGATAACGATAGCTGTCAGCATCATTGGTGACCAGCTTGCCGATCAACGGCAGCGCTTTGAAGGAGAAGAGATCATACAGCTTACTGAGCGGCTTACTGCCGGGATGGGAGAACTCCAGCACCAGCGCCCGGCCGCCGGGCTTCAGGACGCGCAGCATCTCCCGCAATGCCAAATCCTTGTCGGTCACGTTG
>JADWMH010000033.1 GCA_015767355.1 Gammaproteobacteria bacterium | reverse complement strand
CCAAACTTGAAGTCCTCGGCGTCTATGACTGGCCCGTCTGGAGCAAGGAGGTTTCTGAGTTCCCCTGGACCTACAAGGATCAGGAGAGCTGCTACATCATCAAGGGCCGCATCATTGTCACCCCGGACGGAGGCGATCCACAGGAATTCAAACGCGGAGATTTCATCACCTTTCCGCAAGGCATGTCCTGTCACTGGGATGTTCTGGAAACTGTCGAAAAATACTACCGCTTCGGTTGATGGCTCAAACTGGAACAAAACACACGCCGATGATGCAGCAGTATCTGCGCATCAAGGCCGAACACCCGCAGATGCTGCTGTTCTATCGCATGGGGGATTTTTACGAACTCTTTTATAGCGATGCCGAACGCGCCTCGCAGCTGCTTGATATCACCCTGACCAAACGCGGCAAGAGCAACGGTCAACCCATCCCCATGGCAGGCATCCCCTATCATGCCGCCGAGGGATACCTGGCGCGACTTGTTAAGCGCGGTGAGTCAGTCGCCATTTGCGAGCAGATCGGCGACCCTGCAACCTCAAAGGGGCCTGTCGAGCGCAAGGTGATGCGCATTGTCACCCCCGGCACGGTAACCGACGAGGCGCTGCTCGATGATCGCCGCGACAACCTGCTTGCCGCCGTCTACGACGACAACGGCTTTGGCCTTGCCGTGCTCGATCTCGGCAGCGGCCGCTTTACCCTGCAACAGGTCGATACTCCAGAAGCGCTTGCCGGCGAACTGGAACGGCTCAGGCCAGCCGAGCTGCTGCTTGCAGAGAGTGATGAAGCCTCGACACAGGCATCACAACTACTGACGCACTTCAAGGGAGCCACACATCGCGCACAATGGCACTTCGACCTGGATTCAGCAACACTGCTGCTCACCCGTCACTTCGGCACCAGGGATCTGGGCGGTTTTGGCTGCAGCCACCTGCCATTGGCAATTTGCGCCGCCGGCGCACTGCTGCAGTATGTGGAGGAGACCCAGCAGGCAGCCCTGCCGCATATCACTGCGCTGAGGGTGGAGAGCCGTGATGAAGCCATCATCATCGATGCAGCCACGCGTCGCAATCTGGAACTGGAGCATTCAGTTTCCGGTGACGACAGCAATACCCTGGCGTCGATCCTCGACCGCACTGCAACCGCCATGGGCAGCCGCCTGCTGCGCCGCTGGATCAGCCGGCCATTGCGAGATCGGGTTGCCATCGGAGGGCGTCATGATGCCGTTGAAGAGTTGCTTCAGAGCGGCTGCTTCGATGCTCTCGCAGATCTGTTGCACGGTATTGGTGATGTCGAGCGTATTGTCGCACGCATTGCCCTGAAGAGTGCGCGCCCGCGGGACCTGGCTGTGTTGCGTGACTCACTGACAGTCATACCTCAACTCCACGGTTCACTGGAAGCTTGTTCGGGGAAACTGTTGACGGAGATGACGCAACAACTCGACACCCATCCACAGCTACTGACACTGCTGCAGCAGGCGATTATCGAGAATCCGCCGGTGCTGATCCGTGACGGCGGAGTTTTCGCGAAACATTATGATGAAGAGCTGGATGAACTGCGCAACCTGTCACAGAATGCAGACCAGTTCCTGCTTGATCTGGAGCAGCGCGAACGCGAAAGCAGCGGCATCCACTCCCTGAAGGTAAGTTACAACAGGGTGCATGGCTTTTACATCGAAGTGAGTAAACTCCATGCAGAAAAAGTGCCGGAAAGTTATGTTCGCCGCCAGACGCTAAAAAATGCAGAGCGCTACATCACTCCTGAACTGAAAAAGTTCGAAAACCAGGTGCTGAGCGCCCGCGAACGATCACTGGCGCGCGAAAAGATGCTCTATGAGAAGTTGCTGGAACAGCTTGGCGAACATATCGTGCCGCTGCAGCAGTCTGCAGCAGCAATCGCCGCATTCGATGTATTATCCAATCTTGCAGAACGGGCGCAGTCGTTAAACCTGGACCGGCCGCGGCTGACAGACTCCGCCGGCATCCATATCGAAGGCGGACGCCACCCGGTGGTTGAACAGGTTTCAGACGCCCCTTTCGTTGCCAACGATGCCATTTTGAACCAGCAGCGCCGCATCCTGGTGGTCACCGGTCCCAATATGGGCGGTAAATCGACATTCATGCGTCAGACTGCTCTTATCGTACTGCTGGCGTATACGGGGAGTTTTGTGCCGGCGGCAGGTGCAACAATTGGCCCCATCGATCGTATCTTCTCACGCATCGGCGCCTCGGATGATCTCGCCGGCGGCCGCTCGACTTTCATGGTGGAGATGGAGGAGACAGCTAATATCCTGCACAACGCCACATCGATGTCGCTGGTATTGATGGATGAGATAGGCCGCGGAACCAGCACATTCGATGGTTTGTCACTGGCATGGGCAAGTGCGATCGAACTGGCGACAACCATCAGGGCCTACACCTTGTTTGCGACCCACTATTTTGAACTCACCACGCTGCCGGATGAATATGCAGGCATTGCCAATGTACATCTCGACGCCATCGAGCATGGCGATTCCATCGTCTTCCTGCACAGTGTCAAGGATGGCCCGGCCAACCAGAGTTACGGCCTGCAGGTGGCGCAGCTTGCCGGGGTCCCCAGGCCCGTCATCAAACGCGCACGCAAGCGGCTCCAGGAGCTGGAGCAGCAAGCCAGCGAGCAGGCGCCGACCAACCAGCTGTCGTTGTTTACCGACATGCCGCAGGCGGATGATCCGCTCCACAACATGATGGATGCCATCGATCCGGATGAGTTGACTCCACGTACAGCGCTGGAGATGCTCTACAAGCTCAAGGAGACAGCAAACCAGAGTGACACATAACTCAGGTTTGTATGCTTTCCGACTCAGGAGAGTAGAAACGGAAGAGATACTCTCACACAGGGCGTGGTGCGCGTCTTCAAACCAGCCGCTGACGGCAGACGCATCACCCTGTATCAGATTCGGGAAACGCGGAGCTGCATTCTGACGGCCGGCTGCATCCTCAATTCAACCCCCTTTCCCGCTATCGCCGAGGCGGAAACCGATGTCAGCGGCATCGCTGTTGCCGCTGCTGATGTCACCCGCTGGCTCAATGAGAGTCAACAGTGGCGTGAATATCTTTTTTCACTGGTGGCGGGACGGCTTGAGCATGTGATTGAACTGGTCAACGCACTCGCGTTCCAGCGACTTGATGCGCGTCTGGCAACCTGGCTGCTGCAACAGCAGAGCGATGGTGAAATAAGCGCCACACATCAACAGGTGGCCGAAGAGCTGGGAAGCAGCCGCGAGGTGATCAGCCGGCTGCTGAAAGATCTGGAGAACAGCGGATTGGTCAGCTTGTCACGCGGCAGGATAACGATCACAGACCAGCAGGGAGTGGCGTCCTTGATAGAAACGCTGTAACAATGAGATGAACCACGAAATACACGAAAAGCCAGTTTTTCAGCTTTCGTGAGTTTCGTGCCTTTCGTGGTAAAAAAAGATATCCGTAAGGTGGCTATTACTTTTTGATAGAGCAGGTGTTCCAGCCAAAAAGCGCATAGGGAGGACACCATCCCATCAGCCCTGTCAGCAGAGGCACAGCGCCAATCGCACCCCACCAGCTTTGATAATAGACACCGGCGCCAATGATGGCGACTCCAGCAACGATACGGATCACACGGTCAATCGAACCTACATTTTTCATTATCTATCTCCTGTTGAGTACAGAGGAGATGTTAATTGAAACATGAAGAAGTTTCTGTGACCGGGGTTACACAAAGCAAAAATTCTTTACTTTGATCTCGTTACTCTCGTTACTCTCGTTCCCACCGTCCCCGGTGGGAATGCATACGAAGTTGCATTCGAGGCCAGGTTTGCGTTCCCACGCAGGAGCGTGGGAACGAGGAGAAAAAACTCCGGGATTACTGCGCCAGATACTTGGACAAGCGCTTGGCGGGGATATAGCCAGGCAGCAGCTGACCATCTTCGGTGACGATTGCCGGAGTTCCGGTCACACCCACCTGCTGGCCCAGATCAAAGTGCTTCTGAACCGGGTTCTCGCAGGTTTTCTTGCCCACATCACCGCCGGATTTTGCAGTCGTCATCGCCTTCTGCTGATCATCGGCACACCATACTGCGATAGCCTTGTCACCCGAGGGACTCTTCACGCCAGCCCTGGGGAAGAAGAGATATTGAACACGAATTCCTTCGGCATTGTACTGGTCCATCTCATTGTGCAGTTTTGCACAATAGGGACAATCGATATCGGTAAAGACCGTCACGGCGTGCTTGGCATCTTTGTCGCCAAAGGAGATCAGCTCCTTTTCATCAACAGCATCCATCAACTTTTTGCGGGTGGCGTTACGACGTTTCTCGGTAATATTGACCATCCCTTTTTCAATATTGTAGATATCGCCCTGAAAGAGATGCTTGCCATCCTCGGAGATATAGAGAATTTCACCACTCACATCGACTTCCCTGATTCCGGGGACACCAATATCATTCACCGCAGTGATGTTAGCCTGGGGAAGCATTTTTGCCAGCTTTGCTTTTAGCTGGTCGTTGTTCAGAGCATCTGCTGCAAATAGAACTCCTGATGATGCGGCCATCACAGCGGCGCACACCACGACTGAAAATCGTTTCATAGTGAGTTTTCCAATTGGTAGTTTAGGGAAGTAGAACATAGAGATCCCCATAACGGGGTTTTCTTTCAGCGAATTATGTCACAACCTTGTGATTTCTCAAACAATCCTTCGTAGACTATGCTCTTGGGTGGTGTTTCTGATAGAGAGACTCCAGGCGCTCCTTCGCCACGTGGGTATAGATCTGCGTGGTTGAGAGATCGCTGTGTCCCAGCAGCATCTGTACAACCCGCAGATCCGCTCCATGATTCACCAGGTGGGTGGCAAAAGCGTGGCGCAGGGTATGCGGTGAGATATGCGTATGAATACCTGCCCGCAACGCATGCGCCTTGATGCGATACCAGAACGCCTGCCGGGTCATGCCGCTGCCGCGGCGTGTTGGGAAAAGATCATCACAGATCCTTCCCCTGAGAAAATCCTGGCGTGGACCCGATATGAATCGCTGCAACCACTCCAGCGCATCTTCACCCAACGGGACCAGGCGCTCCTTGTTGCCTTTGCCTGTCACCCTGACGACTCCCTGGTTAAGACTCACCTGTTCCGGACGCAACCTGATCAGCTCAGAGACCCTCAGACCGGTGGCATACAGCACCTCGAACATGGTGCGGTCGCGAAAGCCTTCAGCTGTCGAAAGATCGGGAGCAGCCAGCAACTCCTCGACCTGCTGCTCGGTCAGCGATTTGGGAAGAGGGCGTCCCTGCCTGGGCATCTCGATCAGCAGGGTAGGATCAGTCTGAACCAATCCCTCCCTGGTTGCCCATTGATAGAACTGGCGCGCCGATGAGAGCAGTCTTGCAGACGATCGACTGCTGTTGCCCGCCTCGGAAAGCATTGCAAGAAAACCCAGCAGGTCGGCGCGGCTTGCATGCAGCAGTGAGGTGCTGCAACTTGAATGCGTCCACTTCGACAATTTCCGCAGATCACTCTGATAGGCATCGAGCGTGTTTTGGCTCAAACCCCGCTCCATCCACAAAACATCAGCAAACCGCTCAATGACGGCAGCATCCTCTTTCAAAGCTCGACTCCCTCATGATGCAGCAGCCAGGTTTTTATATCAGTCATGGCGCCCGCCGTGGCGCCGGCGAATCCACCCAGTCCCGAAGCGGCAACGACACGATGACAGGGAACAACGATGGGAGAGGGATTGCGGCGGCAAGCCTGGCCAACGGCACGCGCGGAACTCTTCAACCGCCCAGCCAGTTCACCGTAGGTCACAACATCTCCAACCGGGATGGCCAACAGGCTGCGCCAGACACGCTGCTGGAATGGCGTGCCTGACAGTTGCAGAGGCGTACCGGCAGACCACTGCCCCTGTTCAAAATAACGCCGCAGAAAATCAACCGTCTCGGCGCCTACACGGCTTGCCGCTCTCCGTTCTGCAGTTGGCGATAGATTGAGATCGATCTGCGTAACCGCATCACCCTCTGTACGGATACCGATAAGTCCGACAGGCGTCGAGATAATTGCATCATAATCATTCATGAAAGATATTATTTTCTCTCGCAAAGCTTCCGCGTCCTGCTCACGCCCCTCACCTACGATCCCTGTAGGCGAAGACGCCAAGCTCGCCAGGAAAAACCTTTGCGTTCCTGGCGATCTTAGCGAGAATTATTTTAAAATTTGACTCATTTGTAGAGATGTTGCCCACTCAAGGATTCCAGTAACTCTGTGTTCATCTGTGGTTAACCATTGACGTTTTCTGTACCTCAGGCGGCATCAATCCAACCTCAACTCATCCCTGGTCGCAATTGGCGTCGGCAGCCGCTGCACCACCCACCATGATGAGGCGATAAATGTAAACAGGGTAGCAAACTGTATCAGATATCCGGTCTCATGGCTGATACTGCCGGAATCCATGGCCACAACTGAAATCAACAGAGAAAACTCGCTCATTTGTCCGAGACGGATCCCGATCGATGCTGAACGTTCTTCAGACTCACCGATGCGCAGCAACAACCAGCGGAACACCGGTGGTTTGAGCAACAGGGTGACGGCGCACAACACCAGTGCAGGCACAATCACCGGGGTCGACATTCCCAGATCCATACGCGCGCCAAGCGAGAAAAAAAACAGTATCAGGAAAAAGTCCCTTAATGGTTTCAGACTTTCGGAGACAAACAGCGCCACGGGCGCCGATGCCAGGGATACACCACCAATAAAAGCGCCGATTTCTGCAGAGAGCCCCAGCCAGCTTGCCAATTGCGCCATACCAAGACACCAGCCGATTGCGACAAGAAAAATAAATTCCCGGATCTTGTCGAATCGACGCATCAATGGGATCAGCAGAAATTTTGTCATCAGCCATGTAAAGAGTACGAACAATGGCAGCTTCAATAACAGCAACAGAGGCTCCAGCCACTCCATATCAGCAGCGCCTGAGCTCTCACCGGCGCCTTTGACCAGCACCAGCAGCACCATCGCCAGCAAATCCTGCAACAGCAAAATCGAGATCACTACCTCGCCGGTTCGCTGATGGTGCAAAATTGATGTCGGCAGCAGTTTCAATCCAATAATGGTGCTGGAAAAACTCATCACAACTCCCACCAGAATCGCCTCGATGACGGGGATGCCAAATAACAGCGAGACCGTGAACCCTGCCAGCGCGAAGATCAGTGAACTGGAGATAGTCACCAGGGTTGTCTTTCTCACCATCTGCATCAGTTCGACCGGATTCAGGCTGAGACCCAGCAGGAACAGCAGGAAGATGATGCCAATATGGGCAGTCTGCTTGATGACCTCGGGGTTGCTCACAATTCCGAACACTGACGGGCCAAGCAAAATTCCAAGCAGCACATAGGCAACGAGCAGAGACTGACGCGCGAACAGCGCCACTGCCGCAATCACGGCGGCGCCGGTGAAAATCATAAAAAAAGTGAACAGAATCGGGTCTTGCAGCATTGTGGATGCGCTATCGCTTCCTCCCTGTTTGAAACAATGCAGAGGATTATTTAAAAGTTATCATCTTGTCTAATAATAGACTGATTTCCCAAGATTTTCTGACAAAATAAGTAAGAGTCGGCAGTTTGGATCATGAAGAAAATATCATTCAAAACTTGTCGAATGAAGGCGTTTCTGATATACCTAGCGCGCTTGATTACGAACTCATTACATATCCGGGAGGACTTCGATGTCCGCAAAGAAAAAAGCTGTTGCAAAAAAGAAGGTTAGCAAAGCAACGGCAAAGAAGAGGGTTGCAGTAAAAAAGAAGACAACCACCAAAAAGAAGGCTGTTGCAAAAAAAGCAGTCTCGAAAAAGCGCACTGCCCCGAAAACACCTCTGCGTGCAGGCGCAAACGCTACGCCTGAAATCGAGCCATATAAGGAGAAGCGCGGCGAAGAGTATATGAATGATAGGCAGGAAGCCCATTTTCGTTCCATATTGTCCGCATGGAAACAGGATTTGATGGAAGAGGTTGATCGTACAATGCACCATATGCGTGACGATGCCTCCAATTTCCCTGATCCAAACGACCGCGCGACCCAGGAGTCTGAATTCAGTCTCGAACTGCGCACCCGTGACCGCGAACGTAAACTGATCAAAAAAATCAGCCAGACAATTGACCGCCTTGATGATCATGACTATGGATGGTGCGACTCTTGTGGAGTAGAGGTTGGCATCCGCCGCCTCGAGGCGCGTCCGACCGCCACACTCTGCATCGACTGCAAGACCATTCAGGAGCAAAAAGAGAAGCAGATGGCATAATCGACACCGCTGCCGGGAAGCTGCTTTTCCCGGCGCAATCTCCCGATGCACTATCGCGGCCGCTTCGCTCCCTCTCCCACCGGCCCTCTCCATTTCGGCTCAGTCGTTGCTGCGCTCGCCAGTTACCTGGACGCCCGGCATCATCAGGGTGAATGGCTGGTGCGTATCGATGATCTAGACACACTCAGGGAGCGCCCGGGAAGCGCAGCCCGGATACTCACGACCCTTGAGCACTTTGGAATGCAATGGGATCAAGAGGTCGTCTACCAGTCACAACGTCTGCGGCTCTATCAGCAGGCGCTCGAAGAGCTGCGTGATACCGGACTCATCTATGGCTGCAACTGCAGCCGCAAGCAGATTGCTGCAATTGCCACAGCCGGGTTCGAGGGATTCATCTACCCGGGCGTCTGCCGCGACCGCAACATCAGCCAAGCAGAGTCACACTCCCTACGACTACGCACGAATAATCTTGATACGTGTTTTGATGATCGTATTCAGGGCACCATCACTCAACGGATCGAAACCGAGATCGGCGACTTTCTTATCCGCCGTGGCGATGGCATCTTTGCCTATCAGCTGGCTGTTGCCGTCGACGACCACGAGCAGGGTGTAACTGATATTGTGCGCGGAGAAGATTTGTTGTTCTCGACGCCCCGTCAGATTTATCTTCAGCAACTATTGAAAATTCCTCGCCCCGCCTATGCGCATGTTCCTCTGGTAACGAATGCAGACGGCAGTAAACTCAGCAAAAGCAGTGACGCCTGGCCAGTTGATACCAAAGAGCCGGTCACGACACTCAATCATGCACTGAGATTTCTTGGTCAACAACAGATCCGGGCTGACAGTGTCGAAGAGTTCTGGCCCCGGGCCATCCGTCAATGGGATATAGAGGCCATCAATAAAACCATGAACCACGGAACACAGCAATTCTAAATGTAGAGAGATACTCACCACGAAGGAGACGAAGAGCACGAAGACGCTTTTGTATCCGGTTGATTCTTCCTGGTCTTCGTGTGCTTCGTGGTAAAGATTCTTTGAAATTTCGACTCTCAATTGGTGCTTTGAGAATTGCTGGTAAATAGAATGACCATTTGATTTTGTTCTTCCTTTGTTCCATACTTGCAGGCAAGAGAACAAATAGAGAATATCTGTGCCGATCAATCTTACACGCCGCCAACAGGAGATCTACGAATTCCTGCTGAACAACGAATATAGCTTCAGGCATCCACCCACGCTTGCCGAACTCTGCAGCGCGATGAAGCTCAGTTCACGGGGCTCCATGCATAAACAGATCAGTGCATTGATCGATGCCGGATTAGTGGAGCCGATGCAGCAGAAAAAAAGAGGCATTCGACTGCGCCATAGTAAGACTCCCTCCACTGCTGAAAATCCCGATCAGCTGCCGATGCTCGGGTACATTGCCGCCGGCCAGCCGATTGAAGCGATCAACACGCCTGAGTCCATCGGCATTCCCTCCTGGCTGCACAGTTCAAAGCCCTGCTACGTGCTTGGGATCAAAGGAGACTCCATGATTGAAGCCGGTATATTCGATGGTGACAGGGTGGTTATCGAGCAGCAGGATCATGCCCATAACGGCGACATCGTCGTGGCGCTGATCGATGGCTCTGAAGCAACCCTGAAGCGGTTGCAGCAAACACCCCGTGAAGTGATACTGCACCCGGCTAATGCAGAAATGGAAGCACAACACTACTCTCACGAACAAGTGCAGATTCAAGGGGTGCTCATTGGGCAGATGCGGAAATATCGGTAATCTCGCTCAATGCGCAATCAGATTCAACACGGCATCAGCGGCTTTTGCTGCGGCATCCTGCTGCAGATGTCGGTGTATCTCCCTATATCTCCGCTGAATCTCTTCAATCCGCCGCCTGTCAGTCATCAGGCGTAGCAGAGCCGGGGCAATATTTTCAGCCGTGCATTGATGCTGAACAAACTCGGGAGCCAGTGCTTCTCCGGCGAGCAGGTTCGCCATGGCTATGTAATCCACCTTGATGCGCCGAAACAGCGTCAACAGGCGATAGGTAATCGCATTGACACGATAACCTACCACCATGGGCTTCTTATACAGCAGTGTCTGCAGAGTTGCTGTGCCTGAAGCTGTCAACACTACATCCGCCGCTTCGAGAACCAGGTCCGCCTGTTTATCAATCAGGATACAGTCAAGATCCGGCGCTGCCAGCTGACGCTGCTGCTCAAACAATTCGTGAATACGCCTGTTCACCATCGGCGCGACAACCATTAGATGCGGAACCTGCTGCGCAAGCGCGGCTGCTGCTTCAATGAACGGCTTCGAGAGGCGTTTGATTTCACCTACACGGCTGCCGGGAAGCAGCGCCAGCAGCGGAACATCCCGGGGAAGCCCAAGCGCAGCTCTTGCCCCGGCAGGATCGGGATTCAGTGGAACCTGGTCAGCCAGTGGATGACCCACATAGATGCTTGGCACATGGTGGCTGAGCAGAAACTCCTGCTCAAAGGGAAAAATGCTGAGCACCAGATCCAGCGCCTCGCGCAGAATCTTGACCCTCCCCTGTTTCCACGCCCATACGGTCGGCGCAACGTACTGAACAGTACGAATTCCAGCCGACTTCATCTTTTTTGCCAGTCCCAGATTAAAATCCGGAGCATCGACGCCAATAAAGAGATCAGGAGGATTGTCGATCAAATGCTGTGCAATCTGACGGCGGATGCGCAGCAGCTCAGGCAGGTGCGGCAATACTTCGACCAACCCCATGACAGACAGCTTCTCCATCGGATAGAGGCTTCGCATCCCGGCGGCTATCATCTCCGGGCCGCCAATTCCTGTATAGGAGACATTGGAAACCTGTGTGCTGATTGCCTGCATCATGGCAGCGCCGAGATGATCTCCGGAAGGTTCTGCGGCAACGAGCGCGATATGAAGTGGAGTACTGCGATGCATAAATACCTTTTTCTTTCCCATCGTCCCCGATGGGAATGCATACGAAATTACTGTGAATCCAGGTCTGCATTCCCACGCAGGAGCGAGGAAACAAGCAAACGATCGTTCAGTATTTCCTCAGCGTACAATACTGCGGCGGCTGTTTTCCAGAAATTCGGCCATCACAGCAAGTTGCGGAAAGCCTCCGGCAAGTCCGGCAATCTGTTCGGCGGCTTCGCCAAGCTTGAGTCCACTATGGTAGAGCAATTTGTAGGCATCCTTGATAAGTCGCACAGTTTCAGCATCAAAGCCACTACGCTTCAATCCTTCGCTGTTGACTCCCCGGGGGACGGCAGGTGATCCGGAAACCAACAGATAGGGCGGCACATCGCGGTTAATCGCCGTTCCCATGGCGCTGAAGCTGTGTGCGCCGATATGGCAAAACTGATGCACCAGCGTAAAACCGCTGAGGATGGCGTAATCGCCGATATCGACGTGCCCGGCAAGTGAAGCGCCGTTTGACATGATGATATGATCCTCGAGCATGCAATCGTGCGCCACATGGGTATAGGCCATCAGCAGGTTGTCATTGCCGATACTGGTTAACCCCTGGTCCTGAGCAGTGCCGCGATGAATGGTGGCATATTCCCGGATGATATTGCGATCACCGATTGTCAGGAGCGTCTCCTCTCCGGAATACTTCTTATCCTGAGGTATCTCTCCGATCGAGGAGAACTGGAAAATAGTGTTCTCTTCACCGATGGTTGTCTTTCCCTGTATGACAACATGTGAAGCGACGCTTGTCCCCCTGCCGATTTTCACACCTGCGCCAATGACGCTGAAAGGGCCAATAGTGACTCCCTCTGCAATTTCACAATCTGCATCAATAACGGCAGAGGGATGAATCATCAGGTCTCCCGCGGTGTACACATGATTTGTGCCGAGGCCGCCAGCTGCCCGTCGACACTTGCCCTGGTGTCGAATACCCAGATCGAACGCTTTTGTTTGACAAACTCGACTTCCAGCCTCAACTGGTCGCCGGGCTCGACAACCCGCTTGAAGCGCACCTTGTCAATACCGACCAAATAGTAGATCAGGCTTTTCCTGAGCTCTTCAGGCTGCGCCTTCATAGCCAACAGACCCGTGCACTGCGCCAGCGCTTCGACGATCAGCACTCCCGGCATCACCGGCTTGACCGGAAAGTGCCCTGCAAAGAAATGCTCATTAATGCTGACGTTCTTGATGCCTACCAGCCGCTGCGTCTCTTCAATCTCAATGATCCTGTCAACCAGCAGAAAGGGGTAGCGATGCGGCAGAAATTCCATGATCTGCCGGACGTCCATTACTGTTTCACTCATGTCTAAATCCTGATGAAAAATCGACAAAAAATACTAATATCTCAATAACTCCGTGCATGACGACAATCCATAGGATGTGCTGAGTGAAACGAAGCTTCCGCGTCCTGCTCACGCCTCTGACCTACATCCATGTAGGCCAAGCGCATCGATTTGGCGTCAATTAAATATTGATGCGCCTCGTGCCTCGACACATCCTATGTAGAATCGAGCACTCGGGGATTATTGAATGTGACCCTATTATATTAATCTGTGTTGATCTGTGGTTACTATTTTTTTTCAGAAACCGTATCAGGATCCTCTTCTGCTTGGCGCTCCTTCAGGCGCTGCAGAATCTGGTCAGAGATATCAACGCGCTCACTCACATAGACGACGCCCGCCTCGAAAACCATGTCGATATTCTGCTCCTTGGCAATGGACTCGATCACCTCAGCTATCAACAGACGCAGCCTGTTCATCTCTTCATTCTTCTGCAGCGCGATGTCCTCTTCCATCTCGATGCGGGCAGTTTTGAGACGCCTCGCCTTGACCAGGATGTCCCGCTCCAACTCCGTGCGCTTATTATTATCCAGTGTATCGCGCTGGCTCGTCAGCTCTTTTTTTAACTGATTCAGGCCCTCTTCACGCAGATTGAGTCCAGCTTCGCGCTTTTCATATCCCGCCTTCAGGACTGCCTCAATCGCCTTGACCTGGGGCGTAAATTTCAGGATTCTGCTGACATTGACAAAGGCCAGCTTATGGGGGGCATTGCCGGGTTCAGCCGCCGCGCAGGGCATCGTAGAGAAGAGCAGTGCTGCAGCCAGCAACGCCGGCAGATTGGG
>JADWMH010000167.1:3112-4966 GCA_015767355.1 Gammaproteobacteria bacterium | reverse complement strand
AGCATCAGCAGGACTGCAGCCAGGCCGATTTTTAATAAGAGTTCCATGTTGATTTCCTGAATTAAGGAGCCTGGAAATTATTAAAATGCATGGATTGCGCTGGATATGCCTTCGTATTCAAGGCGCGCCAAGGGGCGCATACTTGCTGTATGTAACTCTTGGCGCAACACCGAATACGGAGGTATAGACAAGCAAGGCGTGTGTTTTAATCTTTGCAAGGCGACTAAATAAAACCCCGGCAGGGGTCTGCCGGGGTTGCGTCAAGATCGAGTTAAAGACGATTCGTCTTTAATCATCACCCATAATGCCAAGAATCTGCAACAGGCTGATGAAGATGTTGAAGATGCTCAGATAGAGGCTGTAGGTTGCCATGATGTAGTTGGTTTCGCCGCCATTGATGATACGGCTGGTATCAAACAGGATCAGGCCGCTCATGAGCAGAATGATTGCTGCAGAGAGCGCCAGTGACAGGGCTGGAAGCGCCAGGAAAATATTGGCGACCATGGCGATCACGACAGTAATCATGCCGGCAAACAGGAAGCCGCCCATGAAACTGAAATCACGACGGCTGGTTAATACATAAGCCGACAGCGAAAGGAAGATAATGCCTGTGCCGGCAAAAGCTGTGCCGATGATTTCAGGCCCTTTTGGCATGGCCAGATACTGGGTGATAATGGAGCCAAGCCCAAATCCCAGCAAACCGGTAATCAGAAAAATTACGCCAATACCGGAAGTGGAGTTCGCGGTGCGCGGCAGCACGAACATGCCGAGCAGCATGGAGCCAATGACCGCTCCGAGATAGACCATGGGCGGCATTTCAAGATAGATGGAGACGACTGCCATCAGGGCGCTGAACAGCAGTGTCGCCGAGAGCAGCATGTAGGTGTTTTTCAGGACCTTGTTGGTCGCAAGCACCTGCTCCTGGGAGCGAGGCATCGTGATGTTGTGGTTCATTGTGTGTGGATCTCCTTCAGATAACACGAATTGTTGGTTGATACAGGGATAAGATAGTATCATTTTCAAAAAGTTCAAGCATATAAATCATGATGTTAAACAAAATCGCTGTTCAATAGCCCGGGGAATGCTCCATGATGTGTGGTGGCAACATTGTTTTTTACAGGCTATACTTCCCAATTCATTGAAAAAGATATGAAATTCAATGTGTTTTCGTAAGCAATCTCTCCTCTATCTCGTCATCCTGCTGTGCGTTGCAACGCAAACAGTGGTCGCAAGTGTTGCTTATCAGTACCGCGCCCCTGACGGCTCCATTGTTTTCACCGGTGAGCCTCTTGAACTGCCGTTCCAACTCGTCAAAAAAATGACGTTGAACTGGGGTGACGTCAGGGCGCGCAAGATCAAAAAGCAGATTGTCGAGCCCAAAAAAGCCGATGTGGCTGCAAAATCAAAGAACCAGCCGAAATTTGCAGCCATCGTCGATGAAAAATCAAAAAAATACAAGGTTATCCCGGAGCTGCTCCATGCTGTCATTGAGGCAGAGTCGGCCTATGACCCTGATGCAGTTTCCCGCGCCGGTGCGGTTGGTCTGATGCAGTTGATGCCGGCGACAGCAAAGCGTTTTGGCGTTACCGACCGTACCAATCCTTCACAAAATGTTGATGGTGGAGCGCACTACCTGCGGGTTTTGCTCGACTATTTCGATAATGACCTGACACTCGCCATTGCAAGCTACAACGCAGGGGAGGGCGCAGTGGTCAAGTATGGGCGCAAGATTCCTCCATACCGGGAGACGCAGAATTATGTGGTCAAGGTGAAAAAATTCCTACGGCGGAATTTGAAACAGAACAGGGCGCAGAGTCTTTCTGCTACAGTCGCACAAACTGATAAGCAGGGTTC
>JADWMH010000167.1:0-3012 GCA_015767355.1 Gammaproteobacteria bacterium | reverse complement strand
GTGGCCTGTAGATCAGCATGGTAGGAGGAGCGCACCATGGGGCCGCTGGCGACATTGGAAAATCCCGTCTCTTCGGCATAGCCGGCTAACTGCGAAAACTCCTGCGGCGTGACAAAACGCTTCACCGGCAGGTGATCGCGTCCCGGCTGCAAATACTGCCCGATGGTGAGCATGTCACAATTGTGTTGATGCAGGTCCTCGATCACTGCACGCACCTCGTCGAGTTGTTCACCGATTCCCACCATGAGACCTGATTTGGTTGCAACAGAGGGGTTGTGCTGCTTGAATTTATTGATCAATTGCAGCGACCAGTGATAGTCAGCGCCGGGGCGCGCCTGTTTGTAGAGGCGTGGTACGGTTTCCAGGTTATGGTTGAAGACATCCGGTGGAGCAGAGCCGAGTATATCCAGCGCAATATCCATGCGGCCCCGGAAATCGGGAACCAGGATTTCGATCTTTGTTGCCGGCGTCAGTGAACGGATTGCCTCTATGCAGGCTGCATAGTGTGCTGCTCCTCCGTCTCGCAGGTCATCCCGGTCAACCGAGGTGATCACCACGTAGGAGAGTTTCATCTCTTCAATTGCCTGCGCCAACTGCAGGGGTTCATCCGTATCGAGAGCAGAGGGCTTGCCGTGGGCGACATCGCAAAAGGGGCAGCGCCGGGTGCAGATATCGCCCATGATCATAAAGGTTGCCGTGCCATGGCTGAAGCACTCTCCCAGGTTGGGGCAGGATGCCTCTTCGCAAACTGAGCTGAGTTTGCGCTGGCGCAGGATCTGTTTGATCCGGGAGACGCCTTTGCCGGACGGCGCCCTGGCGCGTATCCATGCCGGTTTACGCAACAGTTTTTGCGTGGTTTCGACCTTGACCGGAATGCGCGAAACCTTGTCGGCGCCGCGTTGATGTGTATCGGGTCTGGAGCGTGAGGGTGCGGTTAGATTCTGTGTCATGTGCATATTCTTAAGCTTGTTTTACCGAAGTATATCCCAAAAGCGTCGCCACCTTTACTGTCAGCTTGTCCGCAACACCCTGCACATCCGTGGCGATCCCGAGGCTGGCCATGTCGGTAACAGCCAGTCCTGGATATCCGCAGGGGTTGATGCGACTGAAGGGCCGTAGATCCATGTCTACATTGAGGCTAAGGCCGTGATAGGTACACTGTTTTTTTACGCGCAGGCCGATGGCCGCAATCTTTTTTCCACCGACATAGACACCCGGTGCTCCGGATTCGCGTGCGGCGGCGATGCCCTGCTCGCTTAACAGTTGAATGATTGCCTCTTCAATGCTGTTCACCAGTGAACGGATGCCCGTGCCGATCTGTTTCAGATCCAGCAGCAGATAACAGACCAGCTGTCCCGGGCCGTGATAGGTGATCTGTCCGCCGCGATCACTTTGTACGACAGGAATATCACCGGCATCGAGCAGGTGTTCGGCCTTTCCCGCCTGTCCCTGTGTGAAGACCGGCGGGTGTTCCACTATCCAAATTTCCGAGGCGCTGCCGGCAGTACGCTGGTTGGTAAAATCGAGCATCTCCCGCCACACATCTGTGTAATTCCGCATGCCCAGATGACGGATACTTACCACAGGAGAGGGTGTCACAAAGCCATTGCCACGGCTTCATGAGCGCTCAGCTCCTCATAGAGCGCATCCATTTGCGCTCTGCTGACGGCATTGACACGTACCGTGACGGAGAGGTAATTGCCCTTGCTGCTGGGCTTGCTGCTGACGCTGCCCTCTCCAAGATCGGGCGCATGGCGGCGTATGATTTCAACCACGATAGTTTCAAAATCGCTATCTGCCTTTCCCATCGCCTTGACGGCAATTTCGCAGGGAAACTGAATGATCTCTGTGGGGGCATTGCTCTTCAGATCGCTCATCAGAGCTGTTCCCCGTTTCTGAGCCGATCCTTGCAATCTTCATAAAGCACAGTCATCTCCTCCCAGACTTTACCAGCGACACCATTGCCGACAGCCTCGCCATTGAGTTGCAGCACCGGCACAATCTCCTTGGTGGAACTGCTCATCCAAATCTCATCCGCAGTGCGCAGATCGACGGCTGAAATGCTCGCCTCGGCAATGGGAATGCCATGTTGCTTCGCCAATTCGAGGGCGATTTCACGGGTGATGCCCGGAAGCAGCGAGTCGCTCTTCGGCGGAGTGATCAGCAGCTTATCCTTGACGATAAAGAGATTGCTGGCGGCTCCCTCGGTCGCCAAACCATCTCGAATAAGAATTGCCTCCTGTGCTCCGGCATCCGCCGCTTCATGACGCGCCATGACATTTGCCAGTAGTGTGATCGCCTTGATGTTGCAGTGTTGCCACCTGGGGTCGTCGAGGGTAATGGCGTGGATTCCGCGGCGTTTCTCATCTATGGTCGGGGGTTTGAGTGTTTTTGTCCTGGCGTAGATGGTTGGCTCTATAGCCTCCGGCCAGGCGTGGTCGCGCACATCGGTGCAGCCGCGCGTTACCTGCAGGTAGAGAGCCTGGTCCGAGTCGCCAAGTTGCGAGGTCAGGCGGGTCAGGATCTGTTCCCATTCATCATCAGTATGCGGGTTGGCCATACCAATACCGCGCAGACTGTTGTGCAGGCGCTGCAAATGATGCTGCAGCTGGAACAGATGCCCTCCATAGACAGGGATCACCTCATAGACTCCGTCGCCAAACAGAAAACCGCGGTCGGTCACAGAGACCCTGGCCTCCTCAACCGGGAGAAATTCGCCATTCAGGTAGACATCGATACTCATGGGGATTTGCTACTCCTCAAACCACAACAGCGCGGTATCCATCAGCCAGCCGAATATCCCCGCCTCCTTGACATCCTCCAGGGCAATCAGCGGGACATTTTTGAGTTTGTCATCCTGCAGCATGATATTGATGGAGCCGATCTGCTGCCCTTTGCTGACAGGCGCTTCAAGAGGTGTTGAAATGGAGAGCCTGGCAGAGAGTTGATCTTTCATGTCCCGTGGATAGCGGATGACGACGTCGTCGCCAACACCAACGCTCAGGTTGTCGG
>JADWMH010000032.1 GCA_015767355.1 Gammaproteobacteria bacterium | reverse complement strand
CCACAAAGACGCTGGCTAATTTGTACCACGATGGCATCGACTCAGCTGCAGATCAGATTCAATATGCTGCGAGCGATACACGCATGATGAATGATCTGATAGAGGAGTACGGTGGCGCAGTCATCGCGGTGCCGCATAACTTCGGCAGTCTTTTGTCTGCGCTTAAAATGAACCGGGAATTCCCATTCATATTGATTACAAAAAACTCATCCACGATCGAGCGTACTAAAATAGCCATCGATGTTTTTGAGCGCATGGAGACAACCATACTCATGGTCAGAGGCGGCAATCCCTTTCAATTATCACGCACTCTGTTTGCCATACTGAAATCGGGGAAGTCAGTCGCAGCAACCCTCGATAGCCCGGACTCTTCCGCCAACCGAATTGATGTGCAGATGTTCGGACAGGAAATAGGATTTTCTCCATGGGCTGCAAAAATTGCTGTACGTTTGGGTGTGCCGGTGATCCCCACATATGCCGGCTCCCGCGATGATCAAATCGTGGTCAATTTTGGAATGCCTCTTCTCACGGATAGTGTAGAGGAGTCCATTCAGCATTACGTCAGCTTTTTTGATGAAAATATCCTCAAAGACCCGGCGAGTTGGGGGTTTCTTGGTGATAAAAGTTGGCGGCGAGTCCTGCGCAACGCCAGCCAAAATGTGGGGTGATGATCAGACTTTACGGATAATCTTTTAGAGGCAAATACGATGGCCGGGTTTACTGCTGGCGAATGGCAAAAGATTCGCGACACGCTCAATGCCGATCCGCAGCGCTACGGACTTCCCCGGCGAGTCTACGGTTCTGTCATTCTGGCGTCAGCCAATATCCGCAAGCTCGGAGCGAAGAGCAAACGCGATGCCCATACGTGGCGATTCCTCGCAGATGTTTTCAGTCATTTTGACCTGCTGGCAGTGCAGGAGGTGCTGGAAGATATGGAGGGGCTGCGGCATCTCGAGGAGTTGATGGGTGATGATTTCGGCATGGTCGTCTCCGATACCACCGGTTCATTTCCGAATGAAGGCGGGTTGGCGGAACGCCTGGCGTTCATATTCAACTGGACTATCGTCAATCGCAAGGAGATGGTCACTGACGTCACCTTCGATCGATCAAAAGTGCTGCAGGTGATCGCCGAGGAGGGGGATGCCATCCAGGAGGCTGTAGAGCATGCGAAAAAAAACAAAGCCTATCTCAAGAAACTGAAATCCTACGAACGAAAACTTGAAAAAGCGAAGATCCAGGGAAAACGCTTGCCCGATAAGCCCAAACTTCCAATCAAGATGCCCGCATTTCTCACCTTCATTCGCACGCCGTTTGCGGTGATGTTCGAGATTCACGGGCATCCCGGCGCGATTCGTTACACTTTCATGGCTGTCAATGCGCACCTCTTCTATGGCAATTTCATCGACGATCGGCGCCAGGAATTCAATGCTCTAATGAGTTGGATCATGGGGCGCGTGCAGGAGTGCGATGAAAACCGCCCGTTGAATATTTTGCTGATGGGTGACCTGAATCTGGATTTCGATAATCCGATGAATGATCACAAGCGCATCAAAAAATTAATCGATGATCTCAACAAAAAGGGCGGCAAGGAGGTCAACGTCTATTTTCCATTTCTGAGCCCGCATCCTCAGCGTTCCGGACAGCAGTTGATGTGTAGTGATGGCCGACCGCTGCAAACCAATGCGCGCATGACTGAAACATTCGATCAGATCGGCTTCTTCTCACATGATGAGCGTCTGAAATCACTGAAGAATGCAGATGCCGGCGTTGCTGGGAGAGGACCTGATTTTGGCGTATTCGACTTCGTCAATCTTTTCAGTGAAGCGTTGCACGGTAAGCCATTTGAAAAACTGGCCAAGGCGCAGCAACAGGCGCTCATTGAGCGTTTCGAGCACAAAGTCAGTGATCATATGCCGCTGTGGTTTCGCATCCCGCTGCCTGATGTCGAGGATGGCATCGCAACGAGCCATTAGGGAAGGTGCAATGCGCTGCGCTTATCGCACCCTACATCTCTATTTTTTCCACAGATGCACACAGATAAACACAGATTAAGAGATATCATAATATCTGTGTGCATCTGTGTTCATCTGTGGTTAATTTATTTCTCATTCCGAGCGACTTTTTACTCAGTTCTTTGCTCTGCCTCTGCCACGGGATTGCCTGTTTTGTCCGCCGCTGCGTGATCTGTTCTGTGGTCGTTTATTGCGCCCACCCGGTCTGCCACCGGATCTATTGCCTGAGCCGCGGCCAGTCTGGATGGGTTTGGCCTTGATGGTGGGGTCGGGCTCGTAGCCGTCGATCACCATTTTGGGGATCTCGCGTTTGAGGAGCCGCTCGATATCACGCAGCAGTTTGTGCTCATCGATACACACCAGGGAGACGGCTTCCCCTTCGTTGCCGGCCCGGCCGGTGCGTCCGATGCGGTGCACATAGTCTTCCGGGACATTGGGCAGATCGAAATTAATCACATGCGGAAGCTGGTCGATGTCGAGGCCGCGGGCAGCGATATCGGTAGCGACCAGCACCCTGACTTTGCCGTCCTTGAAGTTGGCCAGAGCACGGGTGCGCGCCCCCTGGCTTTTGTTTCCGTGGATGGCGGCAGCGCTGATTCCGTCCTGCTCGAGTTGCTTGGTGAGGCGGTTGGCGCCGTGCTTGGTGCGGGTAAAGACCAGCACCTGGCGCCAGTTGTGAGAGCCGATCAGGTAGGAGAGCAGGGCGCGCTTTTTGCCGCTGTCCACCGGGTGCGCGATTTGGGAGACGCTCTCGGCAGCAGTGTTGCGCCGCGCCACCTCGATGAGAACAGGCTCTTCCAGAATATCTCTGGCGAGGCGTTTGATATCGTTGGAGAAAGTGGCCGAGAAGAGTAAATTCTGGCGAGTAGCGGGCATTAAGTTCATCACCTTGCGGATGTCGTGGATGAAGCCCATGTCGAGCATGCGGTCCGCCTCGTCCAGCACCAGGATCTCCACCCTGGAAAGATCGAGGGTGCCCTGGCCGACGTGGTCGAGCAGCCTGCCCGGTGTAGCAATCAGGATATCGACTCCCTGCCGCAGCTTGGCGATCTGGGGATTGATTTTCACCCCGCCGAAGATGATTGTCGATCGCAGCGGCAGGTATTTTCCGTAGGTGGCGACGCTCTCGCCAACCTGTGCCGCAAGTTCCCGGGTGGGGGTGAGGATCAGCGCCCGCACCGGCCGTTTGCCCTTGACCTGACGGCTGTTCAGCAGTTCCAGCAGAGGCAGGGTAAAGCCGGCGGTCTTGCCGGTGCCTGTCTGTGCACCGCCCATGATGTCCTGTCCCTTGAGGATTGCCGGGATCGCCTGGCGCTGGATGGGGGTGGGTTCATGATAACCCTGATCGCTGACGGCGCGCAGGATGTCGGCCGAGAGGCCAAGTGTGTCAAATGACATGAGGTACTATTTCCTATTGGTAAATGCCGGGAGGGCGTATTGGTCGGATTTAGGAGTTGTCCATAGAGCTTCTTGCAAAACTCTCGCAAGCTGTCATTTCGACTGAAAGGAAAAATCTTAACTATTTGATAAATAAGATCTCTCACATTCGTTCGAGATGACAAAACTCACTATTTTCGGACAGCTCCTTAGCCCAGCTGATTGTCTGCAACGTGGTATTTGGGGTCTTCGATCACATTGACCTCGACCAGGTCGCCCGCTTTACGCAGCAGCTGCCGGCACTCGGCGCTGAGGTGACGCAGGTGCAGGCGTTTGCCTGCATTCATGTAGCGCTCGGCCAGTGTATCGATAGCCTCGATGGCGCTGTGATCCATCACCTGCGAATTCTGAAACTCGACGACGACGTCATCCGGGTCATTTTTGGGGTCGAACAGATTCTGAAAGTTGTTGACCGAGGCGAAGAACAGCGGGCCATGCAGCTCGTAAACCTTGCCGCCAAGCTTGCCCTCGTGGCTCCTGACGTTGATGTGCTTGGCATGCTCCCACGCAAACACCAGGGCGGAAACGATCACGCCCACGACCACGGCGATGGCCAGGTCGGTTGCAACAGTCACAGCGGAGACCAGCACCAGCACAAAGGCGTCAGAGCGTGGAATCTTGCCTATGATGCGCAGGCTGGACCATTCGAAGGTGCCGATCACCACCATGAACATGACGCCCGTGAGGGCGGCCAGCGGGATCATCTCGATGAGTCCGGAAGCGAACAGAATAAAGGCGAGCAGGAACAGCGCGGCAGAGATTCCCGAGAGGCGTCCACGCCCGCCCGAGTTGATATTGATCATGCTCTGGCCAATCATGGCGCAGCCGCCCATGCCGCCGAAAAAACCGGTGACGGTATTGGCGGCTCCCTGTGCGACGCACTCCTTGTTGCCTCGGCCGCGGGTTTCGGTGATTTCGTCGATGAGGCTCAGGGTCAGCAGTGATTCGATGAGGCCGATGGCCGCCAGGATCACCGCATAGGGGAAGATGATTGTGAGCGTCTCCCAGGTGAAAGGCACAGCAGGGATGCTGAATTGGGGAAGGCCGCCGGCGATGGAGGCCAGGTCGCCCACGGAGCGGCTATCCAGGCTCAGGCCGACGACGATCAGGGTGACCACGATGATTGCCGCCAGGGAGGAGGGGATCGCCTTTGTTAGTTTGGGCAGATATTTGATGATCACCATGGTGAGGACGACCAGGGCGAGCATGATGTAGAGCTGGTTTCCCTGCAGCCACTGACTCTGGCCGGCTGCATCGGTCGTCTTGAACGACTGCAGTTGAGCCAGGAAGATGACGATGGCGAGGCCGTTGACAAAGCCGAGCATCACTGGATGGGGCACCATGCGGATGAATTTCCCCAGTCTTAGCGCCCCCACCAGCATCTGGATCAGCCCCATCAGCACCACCGTGGCGAACAGGTACTGCACACCGTGCTGGGCCACCAGCGCCACCATGACTACCGCCAGGGCGCCGGTTGCTCCCGATATCATTCCCGGACGGCCGCCAAAAACTGCGGTAATTAACCCCACCATGAAAGCCGCATAGAGGCCCACCAAAGGCTCTACTCCGGCGACAAAGGCGAAGGCAACTGCCTCGGGCACGAGCGCCAGGGCAACAGTGATGCCGGAGAGGAGGTCATCCTTTGGGCAACCGCGATCGGTGCACTCGAAATTGAAAAACACGGAGAACCTCGGGAACTGGAGGAAAAAGCGGGCAATAATGGGACGAGGATGCAAGGCCCCTCGCGCTGAACCGGTGGAGAATACTCGGCAGCAGGGTGATTGTCAAGTTAGAAACGGGGTTTAATTGATCAGTAAATTTGCATCAAAATCAGAATATGCTAATATTGTAAATTAATATCTTGATATAGATCAAAGCGAGAAGAGAGAAATTTTATGAACACGTTGACTGAGGCGGGTCTAACCCATGACAGTGAGTTTCGTGCAGCTGAAGTGTGCCAGATCTGTCCCACACGTGAGATTGCACTCTTTGCCAATATCAAGACTACAGATCTTGAAGAGATGCACTTACCCATCCAGTACATAGTCTACGAGAAGGGGGATAAACTCTATGAAATTGATGAGAAGGCAGAGTATATCTACACCCTGCACGACGGCATTATAAAACTTGAGCAATCTCTGCCGACCGGTGAACGGCGTATTGTCAGACTACTCAGAAGAGGCGACCTTGCTGGAGTGGAAGCAGTCACAGCAGCTGGGTACCAGCATAACGCCATTGCGATGACAACAGTCAACCTGTGCAAGATTCCTGCCGATCTGGTGCTGGATTTCTCAGCCAGGAGCCCGGAACTTCACGCCAACCTGATGAAGAAGTGGCAGGATGCACTGACGACATCCGATATCTGGCTGACCAAACTCTCGACGGGGAATTCCCGCTATCGCGTCGTTCGGCTGTTGATCTGGCTCTCTGAAAACTGTCACCATGAAGAGTTTTATATGCCGGGCAGAGAAGACATTGGAAACATCCTGTCACTGACCACTGAGACTGTCAGTCGCACTATTGCCGGACTGCGCCGTGATGGTGATCTTGAGTTGCTTAGCGCCGACCGCGCCAGGATTGATGTTGTAGCATTGAAGAAGATCGTCAAGGAGTCTGTATGACAAATTCTCCTGTTGATCCTGATCAGGATTCAGCAGAAGAATCTTTGTTATGTGAACTTCCAAGTATCAACTAAAGCGGGGAAAAACCACCACTCATCCCCGGCCAAACTGGCGTCACGCTGGATGCCAGGTTTGTTTCCGGATCAATATTAAGGAGTGCGAAAGAGCAAGTGGTTCTTCCGCATGGAGGAGGGTTCTCATGCAACTTCTCCGTAAATTCTCAAAAAGCCCGTGTGAATGCCGTCATTGCGAGGGAGCCTAAGCGACTGCGGCAATCTCCAAACCAGATTGCCGCGTCGCCTCCGGCTCCTCGCAATGACATCTGTTTTAGCAAAATGTATTCAATGCACGGGGTATTGAAATGTGACAGTTATTCAAGCGAAAACGATAAAACAACTTTTAATCATAGCCCAAGAGGCGCAATTGCGCACAGCAAATAGAATGAATCACGGCATTACTGTAGTGCAACTGAACATCAGTTTGCACCAAAAAGAGACGCAATTGCAGTCGTCCTGTGGATCAGTGCTTTCTGATGAGTTGGACAAACTGCATGCCATAGCGGTTGTTATCGTCAGGCGGAAAATGGTCGCGTGAGACCTCCCGCCAGAGTGACAAATCGAACTCGGGAAAGGTGGCGTCGCCTTCGATATCCGCATCAACCAGGGTCATATAGAGTTGATCGGCGAATGGCAATGCCAGTTTGTAAAGCATGGCGCCGCCAACGATCATCACCTCACCGGCACTACCGGCAAGTTCGATCGCCTGCTGCAGGTCAGGAGCAGTTTCCGCTCCGTCCGCCTGGTAGCTGGATTGGCGGGTGATGACGATATGACGGCGATTTGGCAGCACTCCCGGAAGTGACTCCCAGGTCCTGCGCCCCATGACAATGGGTTTGCCCATCGTCAACCGCTTGAAATGCTGCAGATCGGCAGGCAGATGCCACGGCAGGCTGTTATCCCGTCCAATGACACGATTGTGCGCCATTGCCCAGATCAGTGAGATTTGCGGTTTCTTTGGCACAGTATCCGGCCCGTAAGTCCCCTCTAGAAAAACAACCCGTCAACAGGCGAAGATGCCGAAGCAAAACGCTTTGCCGTCATGCGGCCTGCCAGGTAGGCCTCACGCCCTGCCTCGATCCCTTTTCTCATCGCCGAAGCCATCAGCACAGGATCTTTGGCCGCAGCGATTGCGGTGTTCATGAGCACTCCGTCGCAGCCAAGTTCCATCGCCATGGCGGCATCGGAGGCTGTGCCGACGCCGGCATCAACGAGGATGGGCACGTTGGCATTTTCAACAATAGTGCGGATATTCAGCGGATTGCGAATACCAAGGCCGGATCCAATCGGAGCGGCAAGCGGCATCACCGCAGCGCAGCCAATCTCTTCGAGCTGTCTGGCGATGATGGGATCATCATTGGTATAGACCATCACGTCGAAGCCATCCTTGACCAGCTCCTCTGCCGCTCGCATGGTTGCCATCACATCCGGAAACAGTGTCTTTTCGTCACCAAGCACTTCCAGCTTGACCAGGTTATGGCCGTCAAGCAGTTCGCGAGCCAGTTTGCAGGTGCGTACAGCTGTTTTTTGATCATAGCAGCCGGCCGTATTGGGCAGAATGGTGTAGCGATCCGGCGGAAGCACCTCAAGAATATTGGGCTCATCGCTACTTTGTCCCATATTGGTGCGGCGAACGGCAATGGTAACGATTTCTGCGCCGCTCGCTTCTATTGCCTCCTGAGTCTCATTCATATCCTTGTATTTGCCGGTGCCAACCAGCAGGCGTGAGCTGAAAGTGCGTCCGGCAACTGTAAATGTGTCATTTGAATTCATAAGTCTTCACTACTATTGTGTGGTGTTGAAAGGTGAGAGCTCTTTATTTCTGACTATGTCGTTTGTTATCTCGACGCAGGAGAGATCTTAATGTACACGGTGTTTTAAGATCCCTCGTCGTTCGCCTACACGGATGTAGGTGAGGGGCGTGAGCAGGACGCGGAAGCTTCGTTCCTCACTTCACCCGGGATGACAGGAAAATCCGGGAACTGCTTCAGCCACCACCTATAGCATGCACAATCTCCATTTCATCGCCAGCCTTGAGGTGGTGGTCGCTGAAAGTGGAGCGGGGAACCAGCTCCTCATTGACCTCAACTGCCAGGCGCTGATCAGCCAGCTTCAATTCCGCTATCAGGTCAGCCACTGTGGCGCCTTTTTTCAGAGTGCGGATGTCGCCATTGAGTGAAATTTGCATGGAAATCTAATTCCGCCTGTTGGTTAATGGTAGGATTCTACAACAATTTTAACAATAGTTTTATCTGCGGGGTAGCGAATGACGCTTTGGAGTGAAGATATTATCTCTGTCGAGGAGGCAGCGACACTGGATGGTCTCTTTTCGGTGCGGGTGCATCGTACGCCGGATGACGAAGCTTTCAGCTTTTTTGATCGCAGCAGCAATAGCTGGATCTCCTATACGTGGCGGGAGATGCAGCAGCATATTGCCCGCTGGCAACAGAGTTTGCGTGGCGAGGGACTGGCCAGAGGGGAGAGGGTCGGGGTGTTGCTGCGAAATTGCCCGCAGTGGGTGATGTTTGAGCAGGCTGCGCTCTCTCTGGGGCTGGTTGTGGTGCCGCTCTACACGGATGATCGTCCTGACAACATCGGCTATATTATCGATGATGCCAATATCCGTCTTATTCTGATACAGGATGCCAGGCGCTGGAAACGTCTGGCGCCGATCATTGTTGAGAGTACACCCGATGACGAGGGTTCGCTGCAGCGTGTGCTGCTGCTCGATGAGAGTGATGAAGCGGCAAAATGTGAGCGTAATGATGACATTGTCATGCGTGCCAACAGTTGGCTGACTGTGGAGCAGCAGGAGTATCAGCCGCGTCAGGGAGACGCTGAGAAGCTGGCTACTATCGTCTATACATCCGGAACCACGGGACGGCCAAAAGGGGTGATGCTGAGTCATCTGAATATCCTGACCAATGCGCATGCCGGCATCACCATGCTGGATTGTTATCGCCAGGACCACTTTCTCTCGTTTCTTCCGCTTTCACACATGTTTGAGCGCACAGCAGGTTATTACGTTCCGGTGATGGCGGGCGCGAGAGTGAGCTTCGCCAGGTCTGTGGCGCAGCTTGCAGAGGACTTCAAGAGCCGCAAACCAACACTTATCGTTGCTGTGCCACGCGTCTTTGAACGGGTGCTCGGCAAGTTGAATGACCGTCTGAACAAGGGGCCGCGATTAAAACGCATGCTCTTCAACAAAGCAGTTGATACAGGCTGGAAATACTTTTTACGTCAACAGGGGCGAGCATCCTGGAAGCCCTCGCTGATGTTGCATGGGGTATTGGACACTCTTGTTGGTGCCCAGATCCGCGACGGACTCGGTGGCAACCTTCGCAGCGCTCTCATCGGTGGAGCTGCACTGCCGCCGCAGGTGGCGAAAGTCTTTTCCGGACTGGGAATTACCATGATCCATGGTTATGGCCTCACCGAGACCAGCCCAATCCTCTCTGCGAACAGTGAAGAGGATAATAAACCCGACAGTGTCGGGCGACCGTTGCGTGGAACCGAGGTAATGATCGGAGAGAATGATGAACTGCTGGCAAAAAGCCCCGGAATCATGCTGGGATACTGGAACAACCATGCTGCAACCAATGATGTGATCGATGCTGACGGCTGGTTTCACACAGGTGACCAGGCGCGGGTATCTGAATCCGGGCATGTTTACATCACCGGCAGAATCAAGGATATCCTGGTGCTCTCCAATGGAGAGAAAATCCCACCGGCGGATATGGAGAGCGCCATTGGCATGGATGGCATGATCGACCAGGTGCTGGTTGTCGGGGAAGGGCGCTCTTACCTGACTGCATTGGTGGTCATCGATGAAGCATACTGGAACGTCTCTGCAGCGGGAAAGCCCTATACACATGAAGCCTTGAACAATGAGGATGTCGTCAAGGATGTGTTGTCAAGAATTCGCAAGGGTCTGAAAGACTTTCCCGGCTACGCCAAGATTCGCAAGGCAACCCTGCTTGCCGAGCCATGGACACTGGATAACGGGCTGTTGACGCCAACGCTGAAGATCAAGAAGGCTAAAGTGCTGGAGCGTTATACTGCAGAGATCGATACAATGTATGCGCAAGGCCCGCGATGAAGGATCAGGAGAGCAGGGCGACGCTTTTGGCTTGCGCGTAGACCAGCTTGCCGGGTTTTAAATCCAGTACCGAGGCAGACTTGCGAGTCACCCGGGCCAGCATAGGGACATCGCCGCAAATCAGCTTAACCATCATCTGTGCGTTTCCTGCGGGAGAGATCTCTTCAATGGTCGCGGGGAATATGTTCAGGATGCTGGTACCGGACTGATGTTCCAGGGTCAGGCTGACATCGCGGGCTGTAACACGGACTCTGACGGCATGGCCCACCGGCAAATCATGGCGCGTGACGGTAAATCGTCCCCCCGGGAAATCCAGCAGGGTCAGGTCATATTCATCATCGTGCCCTGCTACCTCGGCTTCAATGAGCGCCTCTGCATCATTGCCATAAGCCAGGGGTAGATCAAGCCGGGTCAACATCTCACCAATCGGACCGGAGGCCCTTATGCGGCCGGCTTCAAGCAGCACCAGGTGATCTGCCAGGCGCGCAACCTCATCGGGCGAGTGGCTGACATAGATCACGGGAATATCCAGTTCGTCATGCAGCGACTCAAGATAGGGGAGGATCTCCTGCTTGCGCGCCTGATCCAGCGCCGCCAGAGGCTCATCCATCAGCAGGATCCCGGGGCTGACCGCCAACGCCCGTGCAATCGCCACACGTTGGCGCTCGCCACCGGAGAGCTGGTCAGCTCTGTGCTCGAGCAATGGCCCGATACCGAGCAATTCGATAGCCCTCTCCATGGAGACTTTACGTTGCGAAACCGGCACCCGCTTGACGCCATATTCGAGATTCTTCCGCACGTTCAGATGCGCAAACAGGCTGGCCTCCTGGAAGACATAGCCCACGGGGCGCTTGTGGGGCGGCATGAAATGTGCTCCCTCCTGCCACCGCATCTCTCCCACGCGCAGGAAACCATCTCCACAGGGCTCCAGTCCTGCGATGGCGCGCAGCAGGGTGGTCTTGCCGCATCCTGAAGGGCCGAACACAGCTGTGATACCCGTGGCAGGAATCTCCACATCAACATCCAGAACAAAATCACTTCGATCGATCCGGAATCGGATTTCTATGCTCATGACACACATCCCTTTGCATCACCAATATAAAACGCGAATTGACGCATCACTGTACAACTCATGGCCGCACTAGCGAGAAGCGGCGATTGAGGGCATACACGCTCATCAGCATGATGAATGAAGCCAGCAGCAGTCCCCCTGACAGCCAGTGGGCGTGACCATATTCGAGCATTTCAACATGATCGTAGATGGCGATCGACAGCACCTGGGTCTGGCCCGGGATGTTGCCGCCGATCATAAGCACCACGCCGAATTCGCCGACAGTGTGGGCAAATCCAAGCACAGCGGCGGTGAGGAAACCGGAGCGGGCCAATGGTACGGCGACTGTAAAAAAACGATCCAGTGGTGAGGCGCGCAGGGTTGCTGCAACTTCCAGGGGGCGACGACCAATGGAGGCAAAGGCGCCTTGCAGCGGCTGCACGACAAAGGGCATCGAATACAATACTGAGCCGATGACCAGGCCAGTAAAGGTAAAGGCCAGCGGCTCTCCGCCCAGCAGTTCCATCAGGCCGCCAACCGGGCCTTCGGGACCCAGGGCAACCAGAAGATAGAAGCCCAGCACGGTTGGCGGAAGCACCAGCGGCAGTGCAATCACTGCTTCCAGCATAAACTTGTAGCGCCAGCGGGTACGTGCCATCCACCAGGCAAACGGCGTACCCAGCAGCAGTAGGATCAACGTGGTAACACTCGCCAGTTTGAGCGTGATGGCAAGGGCAGCGAGGTCGGCGTCATTCAACATTATGGCGTAGCGTAGCCGAATCCGCGGATGATCTCCAGCGACTCATCATTTTTTACGAACGTGAGAAAGGCGCGTGCGGCGTCACTCTCTCTCAACAGCACCGCCTGTTGCTCAATGGGAGTGTAGAGTGATTGAGGGACTTTCCACAGAGAACCCTCGATGGCATGACCGGGATCTATTATCTGGGACAAGGCGACGAATCCCAGTTCTGCATTGCGGCTCTTGATGAACTGGAAGGTCTGTCCGATGTTCTCACCGCGAACCATGCGGTTCTGCAATGACTCCCATATCCCGCGGTCCTGCAAGACCTGGCGGGCCGCCCTGCCATAAGGTGCCAGTTTCGGGTTGGCGATGGCCAGATGGCGAAATTTCCCCTCTTCCAAAACCTTTCCTTCGGCATCGACACTGCCTTTTTTCGGTCCCCACAGGACGATCTTACCGATGGCATAGGTGAATCTGCTGCCCGGCAGGGCAACTCCCTCTTTATCCAGCAATTTCGGTCGTTTGACATCGGCGGCAAAAAAGGCATCGAAAGGGGCGCCATTCTTGATTTGTGCATAGTGTTTGCCGGTGGAGCCAAAGCTCAGTATTACTCTGTGGCCACTACTGGCCTCGAAACGCCCGGCAAGAGTCTTGATGGTGTTTGTAAAGTTGCTGGCTACTGCAACGTGAATTTCATCAGCAGTTGCTTGTCCGGCAGCCAACGTCAACACGCATGTGATGAGTAGTGTAAGGAACAGAGTTAGTGCTTTCATGTAGTTTGTTGGTTCGATCCAGGCAATAAAAAAGGGCGGGACCCGCAGGTCCAGCCCTTTTATTCCTCACACCCCGAAGGGTGTAAGGCTGGCCTGCAAAGCAGACCGTATCGTGTTCAGCAATTTATAGCGGTACGATGTTCTCTGCCTGAGGACCTTTCTGGCCTTGAGTAACAGTGAACTCAACCTTCTGGCCTTCGATCAGTGTTTTGAAACCTGAGCCGGAGATAGCGCTGAAATGAGCAAAAACGTCAGGGCCATTTTCCTGCTCAATAAATCCAAAGCCTTTGGCTTCGTTGAACCATTTTACGGTGCCGGTAGTAGTAGACATAATCTATCCTATTAATATTGCGAGTATTGAAGCCTTTTAAAAAGGCAGTTTGGCTGGAATGTGCTGCTATTACTTATGAAAACAGGACGAGCTACTAAAGACGAGACATCGAAATGGTGTGCATAAATATAAACGTACTTTCAAGCTGAGTGGATTATATACGGATTTACCCCTTAGTCAACACTCCTTTTAGAGAAATTTTGTGAGATATGTTTGTTATCATCTACCTTCATGATTATGGTTATAATCGCCATGTAAGGAGTTGTCCATAAATAACTTCCCGATATCGTGCAGCAATTTTGTTCCTCTTCAAGGCCCGGCAAGGGGCGCATAGCAGCGTTATGTAACTCTTGCTG
>JADWMH010000166.1 GCA_015767355.1 Gammaproteobacteria bacterium | reverse complement strand
TAAACTTAACAAGAGTGTATGTAATTGTAGATGATAGCGTACATATTGATACAGTCAACAAAAAACATTTGCGCACTCTGTATCGAGTGCGCTATAGTCCAAGCGTAATAAAGATTTTAAAGCAGCTCGCCAGTCTGTATAAACTCTGGTAAACCTTCTCTGGCGTGGGATCACATCTTCCCCGGATGACGCCAGACTCCGGCAACGGCGGATCCCCATGTACGACCACTTAAGCAACGGTTAGCCGTTGACATAGCGTTCTCTCTTCTTTTCGATGAAATGATGAGAGGAATGCAAGAGCACTACAATAATCGAGGCCACGCCTCGTACGGGCTGTATCTCTTCTTGTTCTTTGAACAAGAGAACGACTGTCCGACTGTTATTCAACTGATGCTTGCGCTTTCTGCACAGGCCATAATCTTCAAAATTTTGATCCGTTGAGCGGATCGCTATATCTCAAAATTGGTCCCTAAAGGATCTGTTGCGGAGATTTATCCCTATGCGTGTTATCTGTCACGCACTCCCGCTATGTCAGACGCATTGCATGCGTCTACACATAGCGTGAGTGCTGGGTTCAGCGTATGTACACGCACATTCTCACAGGCAGATTTGGAGGCTGCAATCGGTGAACTTCACCGCGCCATTCACATGGCAAAACCTAACCCGATCCAACGGGTTCGTATCAAGGCGAGATCAGTCCGGGCCTTACCACGTTACGGTAGAACAGAGAGGCGAATCGGCTTCATTGTCGCTGAGTCGAAAGACTTGGAATGTTCTTACAGGCAATGCAAAGACAACGGGGGATAGCTTAATGACAGATTTTGAAATTCATGCAGAACTGGCGCGGTTGGACCAGCAAAAGATGCTTGCAAGATTGAACCGCAAAAAGCGCTACTACAGGTCGAAGCTCGATTTGTATCAAGGTGAACTGCTGCAACTGCACAGAGCAGGAGCGACAACGGCAGAACTGCGACAGTGGCTACAGGGAAAGCGAATCCATGTCGTCTGGACAACTGTTGACCGGTGGGTGAAAAAACATGGGTAGATTTAGATCGCCAGCGAAACAGTCAGCCTTCGTGATGAAGCAGCTGCAAGGCGGCATCATCAAATCAGTCGGCACGGTCAGAAATTATGAACAGGCGTTGACGCGCGTTGCGGAGTGGATGCAATCAGAGCGCATCGGTGAACTGCGCGACATGACACCGCACCAGACAGTTTCCTATCTGGAAGCAAGGGGGAGGGTGGTTGGACAGAAAACCCTCGACATGGAACGTCAGGCAATCCAGATCATGCTGCTGCATGTCACCCAAAAGCTGGATCCAGGCGCACATCTGCCTTACATCAAATCTGACCATACCCAAATACTCCGCCCCCGCGCCTACACGCCCGAGCAGGCACAACGCATCGCACACGCCCAAACATTGCGAAACGCCCTGGCAACCGAGATTGCCTATGCGACGGGACTGCGCGCGCACGAACTGCTGACGCTGCTACCCGCCGCTGAACGTCCTGCCGATATACGACCAGCGCTGGAGACAAAATGGCAGGGAAGAGAAGGAGAAATCTACACAGTCCAGGGCAAGGGTGGCCTGGTGCGTGAGGTCTTGATCCCCGGCCACTTGGCGGAACGTCTCGAATCACTGCGGCTTGCACAGCCGCAGCGGGTCAGAGACCGGGTGATCTTCTACACCAAGCACTACAACATTGCCGGGGGAAAGAACTGGTCAAGCAGCTTCAGTTCGGCGGCTCACAGGACGCTGGGCTGGTCAGAAGGCGCGCACGGCCTGCGCCATGGATACGCCCAGAAGAGGATGAACGAATTGCAAACACAGGGACTAATCCGAAAGCTGGCGTTGGAAACAGTCTCCCAGGAGATGGGACATTTCCGGGCAGAGATCACGGAGACATATTTACGATGAATCCAACGCAGACAGATGCATTACCAGACGAATTATCAAAGAACACTTCCTGAATCATCCAATGAGGTATGAATGATGCACAACATAATGAGACTTCCAGCTGTCATGGCGCGCACCGGGCTTTCGCGCAGCACGATCTATTTGCGCATTTCAAAAGGCTGTTTTCCCCGCTCGATTTCACTCGGCGGCAGGGCAGTGGGCTGGATCGACACCGAGGTGAATGAGTGGGTCGCCCAGCAGATTAAAGCCAGCCGCAAAGAGGCGAGGAGAACCGGAAGGGCTGCATGACAAATGCATGCTCCGAATTTCACAATGCCATTCGGGCCATGCATCTGGAACCGCCAGAGGTGATTGAATCCGGCAGGCTGTATCGCTTTCCCGGTGTTGGTAAAAGCAACGGCAATACCGCTGGCTGGTGCAGGCTGTTTGATGATGGCCAGGGTGGTTGCTTTGGTGATTGGTCTTCGGGTCTCTCGAAGAGTTGGCAGGCAAAGCGTGACAGCCCGCTGACCCCGTCGGAGCTAGCGGTATTCAAAAAACATATAACAGAGACTCGGGCGCTCGCAAAGGAGCAACGCCAGGAGAAAGTTGCACAGGCAGCAGAGAAAGCGGCGGCAATCTGGAACGCAGCAGGAGCTGCGAAACCTGATCATCCATACCTCTTCAGTAAACACATCGAGGCATGTGGCGTGCGCCAGCACCAAGGCGCATTGGTTGTCCCTGTACGTTCCGATGGCAAACTCTGTTCCCTGCAATTCATATCCCCGGATGGCAGCAAACGGTTTCTCAGTGGCGGACAGGTTTCCGGCGGCTATTGCAGCATCGGGGCCACAAAAGGGACGCATGCCTTATGTATCGCTGAAGGCTTCGCCACCGGAGCAACAATTCACCAGGCAACGGGCTACCCGGTAGCCGTGGCATTTCATGCGGGTAATCTGGAGTCCGTAACACTAACCATGCGCAAACGCTTTCCTGATCTGTCGCTGATTGTCTGTGCTGATGATGATGCGGCAACCGAAGGTAATCCCGGAATCACCAAGGCAATCCATGCGGCAAACATTGCAGGGGCGAAGTTGGCGCTGCCCATGTTCAGTGATCAACGCCCCGAAGGCGCTACCGACTTCAACGATATGGCAGCGCTGACTGGATTAGAGAGTGTCGCGGAGTCCATCAAGGCAGCAGTCGCCGTAGCGCATGAACGGGAGAAAAACAGTCATCCCTGGCCTGACCCTTTGTCACTATCAGTGAAGATCGATGCTGAACCCTATCCCCTCGATGCACTGCCGAATACGCTGCGCATGGCTGTCGAAGAGGTGTTGGCATTTACCAAGGCTCCTGTTCCGTTGGTGGCATCTTCCGGCATGGCTGCATTGTCATTGGCGGTACAGGCCCATGCCGATGTGAAACGTGCAGAAAAACTCTCAGGCCCTGTAGGCTTGTTTCTGCTGACGCTCGCCGATTCAGGGGAACGTAAATCGACCTGCGACAACTTCTTCATGCAGGCAATTAGAGAGTATGAAGCCAACCAGGCTGAAGAAGCAAAGCCGCTGGTTAAAGATCACAAGGCAGCCATGGATGCATGGGAGGCAAAGCGGGGAGGCATCAAGGACAAAATCCGATCACTCGCCAAAGCAGGGAGATCAACTCGGGAACAGGATGCAGAACTGCGTGATCTCGAGTATGACAAACCCGAGCCACCAAGAGTACCTCGACTGATCTATGGCGATGCTACTCCCGAAGCACTGAAATGGAATCTGGCGGTGGGCTGGCCCTCCGGCGGCGTGGTCTCAAGCGAAGCCGGGTTGGTGTTCGGTGCACACGGCATGGGCAAGGAGTCGGTGATGCGCAACTTGGCAACGCTAAACCAGCTGTGGGACGGCGCTGATATTGCGACCGAGCGGCGCACCTCGGAATCCTTCACGGTGCGCGGCGCACGCCTGACCATCGCTTTGCAGGTACAGGAAGCCACCTTGCGAAGTTTCTTCGAACGATCCGGTGGACTGGCGCGAGGTACGGGGTTTCTTGCGCGCTTTCTCGTAGCCTGGCCTGAATCCACGCAAGGCTATCGGCCTTTCACCGATCCCCCGGAAACCTGGCCCGCACTGGCGAAGTTCAATCAGCGTCTTGCAGAGATTCTGAATCAGCCAGTTCCCATCGATGAGGATGGCGCACTTTTGCCTGCCATGATTCCCCTGGCAACAGACACCAAGGCTGCATGGGTTGCATTTCACGATGCCATCGAAAGTGAACTGCGATCCGGAGGGGAGTTATATGAGGTGCGCGACGTCGCAAGTAAAACAGCCGACAATGCGGCCAGAATTGCAACTTTGTTTCAGATATTCGAGCATGGCATGAGCGGTGCAATCGGACTGGATGCATTTGAAGGGGCGTCGAGAATCGCTGCCTGGCATTTGCATGAAGCGCGGCGTTTCTATGGTGAACTGGCGTTACCTGATGAACAGGCCGGTGCGGTGCGGCTGGATGAATGGTTAATCGACTACTGTCGGAGGGAAAAGAGCAATAGCGTGTCTCGGCGGGAAGCTCAACGCAATGTAACGCCCGGACAGCTGCGCCAGAAAGCGACTCTCGATGCTGCATTAGGCGAGCTGATGGAAGCAGATAGAGTGCGCCTGGTTCAAAACGGAAGGCGCAAAGAGATTCATATCAATCCCGTACTGCTCAAAAGGAGAGTGCAATGACCCTTTCAGCTCTTATCAAGAAAGGCGGGCTTGCCAGGTCTGCGACGGTGACACCTGCGACAATAGCGACACAACAAGCAGGCCAGGCGTCAAGTGTCGCAGCAGTCGCAACTGTCACTGTCACAATGAAGCCAGAATCATCGATTGAGCCAAATAGCGAACCTGCTTCAACCGAATTAACGACAGATGAAGAATCGAAGATCAGAGCATGGCTGACGCATATTGAAGAGACCGATTCGGAGATCATCGCCGAGGTAGTGGATAAGTGCCGTAGCGATAACGGGGTGCTGGTCTATTTCCTTCGCCGTGCGGGAGAAGTACGGAATTTCGCCTATATTGGCACAGAGGGTATTGGGTATCGAGCTTGATTCTTGCTTGTAAAGTATGAATCCCTTGGATTATATG
>JADWMH010000165.1 GCA_015767355.1 Gammaproteobacteria bacterium | reverse complement strand
GGCACAAGCAGCGCGCACGCCAGGCCCGTCTTGTGGAAACTTCTTTTGTTGGATTTCATTAACGCTATTACCTTGTTTTAGGTTCAAGTCGTAGGATGTGCTGAGCTTGCGAAGCGCATCTGTCGCGTAACTTCTCGATCGATGCGCTTCGCAAACTCAGCAGCATCCTACATAAAGGATTTTATTCTCTGTTGAGCACCCGCACAGCGGGCTGGGTGCTTACCAAAAACTACTGGAATAGTAACGATATTTTCAGCAGACGACTATTGGACTAAAGACCAATAAAAAGTTATTGAGAAGCAGTTGCTTCCAGCGAGGCGCAAATCCCGCCCAGCTCCGCTGGTGTGGATACCGCCATTTTCGCCATCACCTTTGCGCGGTGGGCCTTGATGGTTTTTTCGGTGATAGAGAGATCTTTGGCGATCTCCTTATTGATGGCGCCACCGAGAATATGTTGCAATACCTCGAGTTCCCGCGGAGTCAGCGTATCCAGTCGTGCTTGCGCATCGGCCAACTCCAGGCGTTGAGCGCGAACAGCACGGTGACGAGCCAATGACCGCTGGACAGCGTCCAGCAACGCATCCTCATCCACCGGCTTGGTCAGAAAATCCTCCGCGCCCCGCTTCATCGCCTTGATGCCCATCGGCAGGTCGCCATGCCCGGTGAGGAAGATAATCGGGAGGTCTCTGTGTCGTTCATTGAGACGTTGCTGAAGTTCGGTACCGCTCAACCCGGGCATGCGGATGTCGAGCACCAGGCATCCGATGCCCTCGTAGGGATCGCGTTCAAGATAGTCAGTCGCCGAATGGAAAAGTTCTGTTTCATACCCTGCTGAGCGCAGCAGGCGGGAAATCCCCTTGCACACGGAATGATCATCATCGATCACAAATATCCGTACCCCTGACATATCCACACCATCCTCCTTCGTCATAACTCCACCGGCAGCGTAAAGGAAAACAGCGCCCCGCCGGATTCGATATTTTCGACCCGGATACTCCCACCATAGGCCTCGATAATACGCTGACAGATAGCCAACCCCATACCCAGCCGATCCTCCCTGTCGGAAACAAAGGTGTTGAACAGGGAGTCATGGATCTCAGCCGCTATACCGGGACCTGAATCCTTGACTTGCACCTGCACCGCAGCATTGGCAACACGAGTTCGCAGGGAAATTTTGCGGCTCTCGTTGCCGCCCTGCTGCACCGCCCTGGCTGCATTAACCAGTAGATTCAGTATCACCTGCTGTATCTCGACGCGCCCGGCATAGAGTGATGGAAGAGCCGGGGCATAGTGTGCTGTGAGTTCGATACCTTTCTCCCTGAACTCACTGTCGAGGATTGCTGTGACCTCCCTCGCTGCTTCGTTCAGATCGAATCGTTGTCGAACGACATCCTCTTTTTGCAGCATGTTGCGCAGGCCGTGAATGATGCCGCTGGCGCGCTTGTCGTCACGCACGATATCGTCGAGTATCTCATGGACTTCATCCATTTCAGGCTTGTCAAAAGCCAGATAACGGCGCGCGGCCTGTGCATTGCTGAGAATGGCGGTCAGCGGCTGATTCAGCTCGTGCGCAAGCATGGTGGTGCACTCGCCCAGCAAGTTAACCCGCGCATAGCGATCAAGGTTACGCCGCGTCTGCTGCAACTCCTGTTCATAGCTTGAGGCCTTTACAGCATCGACCACGACCTGGTAGCTCAGTGCAAACACAATCGCGAGGAAAGAGAAGCTGATCATGTATGGGGTTGCAACGACTCCGGCATCCACCAACGGAGTATGTATCCCTGCCAGGAGGATAAAAATGACGATGGATCCGCCCACCACCCACGCCCGCCTGCTGCGGTCACGACGCCATAGATGGAGTGTGGCATCCAGGGTATAAACAAGGATCAGTAGCGATGCGAGATCCGCCAACAGCCGCCATGGATTCAGCTCACCGACCGGCAGTGAAAACGGCTCACCCCAAAAAGCGGTCAGGCGCTTCAATTCAGTAATATGCTCGAAGGTCAGATTGCCTGGCAAGAGGAAGTTGACCAGGATGCCAGTGCTCCACAGAAGCGTGATGATGATCGCCAGCCAGCGCCTGCCGGTACGGAAGTAGAGATGGACGAACCACACCATCGGCACCAGGATCATAAAGATAGCGAAATTTCCCCAGAATAATAGCTCACTGTATAGTTGCACCGATTCGGTCGTCAACATGGCGAGTTCGAGAAGCGCACTGACCGCTGCACTGAACCCCATCAGCGCTGATAACAGGTAGGCACTGACCTTTCGATCCCGGAACCAGAACAGCAGATGCATCAGGCCAAGCATCAGGCACGCAGATGCGCACATGGACCAGGCGACGACGAGTGGACTCATAGTGCGCTTCCATACTTCTCTAATAAAAGACGCTCCTGGCGGACAATTTCAACAAGCTGCTGCCGTTGCCGCGCGGGTACGCGGTCAAGCGCGGCAACACGCTCCGTGTAGGAGGATGTTGCAGCAAGGGCGTCATGGATACACTGCCGTGTTTGCCTGGCTGACAGACCAAAGGAGCCACCGAGATCAACAAAGAGCGCTCCACGGTCCTCGTATCCCTCCGGGTTATAGGGTATGGCGCTGACCAGATTGTGCCGCGGCCAGGCGCGCATGGGCGCCGGGTCATAGATTGGCGACAAGCGGCAGTCCGCCACCCCACCCAGTAACGCGATGTTATCCAGATGAAGATCACCGTTCCCGGTCAGGAGCGCCATGAGGATTCTTCGATACATCTGCTCATTGGTATCCGGGACAAGATTGGCAACCCGACTCAAGCGATCAAGTTTGCCCCCGAGTTCCTGCAGAAAAATATCACCGCTTTCTCTAAATTTGTGGTCGCCTGTGGCAAGCACTGAAAAGAGCGATTCCATGGGAACAGGCAGCCCGTCGGCAGATTGATCGAAACGCTCTACGGCGAGAAAGTGCAAATCTTCATCATCAAGGCGTTGATGCCAGGGGACTTCGAAGCCGGACTCTGCGTGGATATCCAGGCACAGCGCCTCCAGGTCGAGCATTCCCCTGTATTCCGGGGGCTCCACCTTGAGAACAACACTCTTTTTGTTGCTTGCGCCGGGCGCATAAAACACCGGCGATTTCCCGCCGGGCGTCACAGAGACGAGCAGCTTTGAGATCATGCCGCCTACGGACGGCGTTGGTCCCAGCACCTGTTCGATTTGTTGCGCATCAAAATCGAGGTTCTCATCCAACACCTCCCTTTTTAACATGCGCCAGAGTTGCGATCGCCTGCCGGATCTTTTTGCCACCCCAGGATCATCGTTGAGTGACGCCCTGGTTCGATACCACTGCTCAGCGCTGATATCGTCCGGGAACACATCAACATGCCCAATGCCGCCATGACCGCCCATCATGAGGAGTCGCCACTCTGTTTCCAGGCCAGGCGGCGGCTCCTTGCCCAGCCTGGCTTTCAACAGATCGAGGTAGTGTCTGCGTTGCAGATTCCTTGGATTGGCGCCGGGAATAAGGGAGAGCATGCGCGGAAATACCGGTATGCGCTCACTGACCGGATAGACGACTGTATCGGCGCCCCAAATTGAGGCATCGCCAAGCAGGCAGAAACCAGCTTGAGCCGAAGATATATAATCCTCCGTGTAGGTGAAACTGGCTTGCTGCGCTGACAGGAGCAAATCTCCCATTTTTTCAGGTTCCCCCGATATACATGTCCAAATGACTGCATGCCGGTTACGCGTCATGTCTCATCCCTTATCAATTTCAATCAAAAAACACGCCGGACTTTATGGCCTCAGCATCCTTTTCCCTGGTTCGACGGGGCAACAGCGCCAGTTCCAGGTCGCTCTGGGCGGCCAGCTTCTCGAGTGTCGATACAAGCAGGTCTCCACGAGCTTTGGCCTTGCTGAGTCCGACCGCAGTTATCCCCGCATTGGCCGCAAGTTGCGCCTGGGACAAGCCGCGCTCTTTTCCAGCAGCAATTACCCGTGACATTAGATCTTTTATCTGCTTAGACATACAACTACAGTTTAATTATTGATGAATTATTGGATATAACTATAGCATCTTTCCCTGTAGTTTAATTTTTATATTGAGTAGTATTACGATCTTCTTGTAAAAACTCGTAAATAGTGAGTCTTGTCATCTCGAACAAATGTGAGAGATCTTATATATCGTTAAGATTTCTCCTTTCAGTCGAAATGACAAATCCGTAACCTGGCTACTGTGGCGTATGAGGCAAGAGTGAGTTAGACTGGCGTCATTGTGCTGTTGCACAGGGAATATTGATCACACATGGAGGTGATTATGGCCATCAGCGACTGGCCCGAAGAGGAACGTCCACGCGAGAAGCTGCTGCTGAAGGGAGCGAAATCCCTCTCTGACGCCGAACTGCTCGCGATCTTTTTACGCACCGGCATCAAGGGCTTCACCGCTGTCGATATGGCGCGCGACCTGCTGAACCGCTTTGGCAGCCTGCGCCAGCTGCTGGCAGCAGATCACCACAACTTCTGCCTGGCTCCTGGTCTTGGCGACGCCAAGTATGCACAGCTGCAGGCTGTGCTGGAGATGAGCCGCCGCTACAGCAGTGAATCGCTGCAACGCGGCATCGAGATCACCTCGCCGCAGGCGGCCCACGGCTATCTGCAGGCGCAGCTCGGCAGCTATCCCAACGAAGTCTTTGGCGGCCTGTTTCTCGACACCCGCCACCGCATGATCTGCTTCGAGGAGCTCTTCTACGGCACCATCGACGGCGCCAGCGTCCATCCGCGTGAAGTGGTCAGAAAGGCGTTGCATTACAATGCTGCTGCCGTCATTTTCGCGCACAATCACCCGTCAGGCGTGGCCGAACCCAGCCAGGCGGATATCCAGATCACGGGCAGACTCAAATCGGCGCTGGCGCTGATCGATGTACGCGTGCTGGATCATATTGTCGTGACCCTTGATGACTGTGTCTCGCTGGCGCAGCGGGGACATTTGTGATTCACCTTTGACGAAAACCATCATTTGATATATATTAAATGTATCAAATGATAATTGCAGAGTT
>JADWMH010000164.1 GCA_015767355.1 Gammaproteobacteria bacterium | reverse complement strand
GAGTCGGATACCGGTTCCCCGGAGGTTCAGGTGGCGCTGCTCACATCACGCATTACTTACCTGACCGAACACTTCAAAACCCATAAAAAAGATCACCACTCACGGCGTGGCCTGGTCCACATGGTTAACTCCCGCCGCAAGTTGCTCGACTACCTGAAGAAAAAAGATCTCCAGCGTTATAGTGACCTTATTTCAAGTCTTGGCCTGCGCCGCTAACTACTAAATAACACCTGTCGAGGATGAACTTGTGACACCCACACCGATTCGTAAAACATTTCAATTTGGCGAGAATACCGTAACGCTGGAAACGGCTGAAATAGCCCGTCAGGCTGATGCAGCCGTAATGGTCAACATGGATGAAACCATCGTTCTGGCAACAGTTGTCGGCAGTAAAGATGCGGATTCAGGACGCGACTTTTTTCCAATGACCGTCGATTACCAGGAAAAAACCTATGCTGCGGGTCAGATACCCGGTGGTTTTTTTCGTCGTGAAGGGCGTCCCAGCGAGAAGGAGATTCTTACCTGCCGCCTGATTGACCGACCGATTCGTCCGCTGTTTCCGAAAGGTTACACCAATGAAGTTCAGATCATCCTCACGGTGGTCTCCCTGAATCCTGATGTCGATCCCGAAATACCCGCGCTGATCGGCGCTTCTGCTGCATTGTCAATCTCCGGCTTACCGTTCAATGGTCCCGTTGGCGCGGCGCGTGTCGGCTATAAGGATGGCGAGTACCTGCTTAATCCTCCAGCCGGGCTTGGTGAAGCTTCTGACCTGGATCTGATTGTTGCCGGTACGGAGCATGCTGTACTGATGGTTGAATCTGAAGCCAACGCCCTCCCTGAGGATGTCATGCTGGGTGCGGTTCTGTATGGACATGAGCAGAGCCTGGCGGTGATCGATGCTATCAAGGAACTTGCAGCAGAAGTCAACAAGCCGGTGATGCAGTGGTCGGCTCCGCAAATGAATGAGGAGCTGGTTGCAGCTGTAGAAGCTGCTGCGACGCACGGTGTCGTCGAAGGCTATCAAATTGCCGATAAAATGGCTCGCTATGCACGCCTCGATGAGGTCAAGGCGGAGGTCGTCGAACAACTCTGCGGTGGAGATGATCCCAAATGGGACAGCTCCGAGGTCGGCGATGCGCTCGGTAAACTGAAGAAAAAAATTGTCCGCAGCCGCATCCTGGCGGGAGAATCCCGAATCGATGGCCGTGACACCAAGACTGTGCGCCCGATTACTGTGCGTACCGGTGTTTTGCCGCGTACACACGGTTCGGCGCTCTTCACGCGGGGCGAGACCCAGGCGCTGGTCGTCACCACGCTGGGGACCGAGCGTGACTCACAGATCATCGATGCGCTGGAAGGCAGCTATAAAGAGCATTTCATGCTGCACTACAACTTTCCTCCATACTGCGTTGGCGAAACTGGCCGTGTTGGCAGTCCCAAGCGTCGTGAAATTGGTCATGGACGTCTTGCCAAGCGCGGCGTACAGGCATCGATGCCAAACATGGACGAATTCCCCTATTCGATCCGCGTGGTCTCGGAGATTACAGAATCAAACGGCTCCTCTTCGATGGCATCCGTGTGCGGCACCAGCCTCTCATTGATGCATGCCGGTGTTCCATTGAAATCACCTGTCTCCGGTGTTGCCATGGGCCTCATCAAGGAGGGCGATGATTTTGCCGTTCTTACCGATATCCTGGGTGATGAGGATCACCTCGGTGATATGGATTTCAAGGTTGCCGGCCCTGCTGAAGGCGTCAACGCCCTGCAGATGGATATCAAGATCGAGGGTATCACCAAAGAGATCATGGAGATAGCGCTGGAGCAGGCGAAACACGCCCGTCTGCACATTCTCGATGAGATGAACAAGGTGATCTCGTCGCCTAACGAGCACATGTCAGAACATGCGCCGCGCATCACTACTGTCAAGATCAACCCTGACAAGATTCGTGATGTCATCGGCAAGGGCGGCGCCACCATTCGTTCCATTACGGAGGAGACCGGCGCTGCCATCGATATCAATGACGATGGCATCATCAAGGTGGCCTCTGCCGACAAGGCTGCTGCGGAAGCGGCAATCAAACGCATCGAGCAGATCACAGCAGATGTGGAAGTCGGCATGGTCTACGAAGGCAAGGTTGCGCGCATCATGGATTTTGGCGCATTTGTCACTATTCTTCCCGGCAAGGACGGCCTGGTGCATATCTCCCAGATTTGCAACGAGCGTGTCGAAAAAGTGACCGACAAGTTGTCCGAAGGCGATGTCGTCAAGGTCAAGGTGCTGGAACTCGACAAGCAGGGACGTGTTAGACTGAGTATGAAGGCTGTTGAAGAGGGCGAGTAATACTCGCTTCCAGGCCAGGCCTGCTTGAAGCCGCATCAAAGGGACCGCAAGGTCCCTTTTTTGTGGTCCCACACTACTATTCGACAACCAAACAATTGTTACCACGAAAGTCACGAAAAGCACGAAAAGTGACAGAGCGAGTGAGGTACTTGCAACATTCCGTCATTCCGGCATGCTTTTAGCCGGAATCCATGCGTCTTGATCTATAAGTGGTTGATTTTATAGATTCAGGCTACCGGATCAAGTCCGGCACAGGCCCCGCCGGAATGGCGTTTGCGGAGTTTTGCAAGGAGCTCTGAATATTCGTGTTTTTTCGCGGTTTGTATTGTTTTTGTGCCTTGGGAGCCATATCAATGCCCATCAAACACGTTGTTCTGGATCTTGGCGGCGTTCTGATCGACCTTGAGTGGCGGCAGAATATTGCTGTTCTTTTTGGTGAACAGCTCTCAATGACACAGGCACAGCATCGCTGGTCAAACTCTTCGCTGGTTGAGGCGCATGAAACCGGTAACCTGAATCTGGAGCAGTTTGCAGCTGCATGGTGTGATGAGCTCCAGATCGACTCCTGTGAAGCGGTGAAATCGGCATTTCTGTCGCTGCTGGGTGAGTTAAAGCCGCACACTGAGTCGATGCTGGCCGCGGTGGGTGAGCGCTTTACTCTCTCCATGCTCTCTAATATCAGCCATGCGCATATTCAACGATTGGATGAACGGGGGGAGCTGAAACGTCAATTTTCACGCCGTTTTTTCTCCTGTGATCTTGGTAAAATGAAGCCTGCAGCAGATGTTTACCGGAAGGTTGTGAGTGAACTTCAGAGTGATGCCGGGCAGATCGCCTTTTTTGATGACACAAGAATTAATGTCGATGCGGCCATCGCTGCAGGGCTGCATGCCTGGCGCGTTGATTCACCACAAGAGATTATGCGGATTATTCAAACACAAGAGATTTTCCTGTGAACAATCTTGAGAGCCTGGTCATCGAACTGCAGAGAAGCGGGGCGGCGGAATTGCTGCAGCGATCTCTGACCGGACTTGAAAAAGAGAGTCTGCGTGTGGCGCCTGACGGTACCCTGTCGCAAAAGCCGCATCCGGCTTTACTGGGGTCTGCATTGACACACTCTTGTGTCACAACCGATTACTCTGAAGCGATGCTGGAGTTGATCACTCCGCCCATGCGTGGCGCCGGGCAGAGCCTTGAGTTTCTCTGCGATATCCATACCCATGTCTATAAAAACCTTGGTGATGAAATACTGTGGGCAACATCGATGCCATGCGTGCTGGCAGGCGAGACACATATTCCTATCGCTCGTTACGGTGAGTCGCACGCCGGGCGTATGAAACATGTTTACCGGGTCGGTCTGGGTCATCGTTATGGCAAGGTGATGCAGGTCATAGCCGGGGTGCACTACAACTACTCGATTGCAGAGAGCTTCTGGCCGCTGTGGGCGGATTTCAAGGGAGTGGTGGCCGCCCGGCAAGGAGAGGAGCAACAGCTGATCGATGCCGGTTACATGGGGATGGTGCGTAATCTGCAGCGCTACGGGTGGATCATCCCCTATCTGTTTGGCGCTTCCCCCGCAGTGTGCAAGACATTTTTTGGTGATCAAGGCGCGAACATGCAGGAGTTTGACGAGGGAACATACTACGAACCCTACGCGACCTCACTGCGTATGAGTGATATAGGCTATCAGAACCAGAAAGAGGAGAGTGTCGGCATCAAGGCCAACTACAACACCCTTGAAAGCTATATCGACTCTCTGCGGTGCGCCATCAACACATCCTCTCCGGTGTGGGAGCAGATTGGTCTCAAGGATGAAGAGGGCAACTACAAACAGCTCAACACCAACATTCTGCAGATCGAGAATGAATACTACAGCACAGTCAGGCCCAAGCAGTTGCTGCAGGGGATGGAAAAGCCGACCAGCGCACTGAATGCGCGCGGCATTCGTTATGTCGAACTGCGTTCACTCGATGTCAATGCCTATCAGCCGCAGGGGATCGATGAAACCCAGATGCTGTTTCTGGAAGCATTTCTGTTGACCTGCATGTTTCAGGAGAGCCCTGCGATCACTCTCGATGAACGCCCTGAAATCGATAACAACCTGTTGTTGAGCGCACACCGTGGCAGGGAGCCTAGGTTGAATCTGCGTCGCAATGGCGCTGATATCACGCTCAGAGCCTGGGGAGAAGAGTTGCTCTGCAGCATGGAAGCTGTCTGCTCTCTTCTGGATGCCAATGAGAGTGACACTCCCTATCAGGCAGCCCTGAATCTGCAGCGCCGCAAGATCGAGAGTGCAGTGGAGACGCCATCCGCTCTCATGCTGGATGAGATGCGTGAGAATGGCGAGAGTTTCTACCATTTTGCCAGGCGCAAGTCGTTGCAGCACAACCGCTACTTTCATCAACGCAATATAAGCAGAGAAACGGAGCAGCATTTTATCGATGAAGGAGTCAACTCACTGCAGCGCCAGCAGCAGAAAGAGGCGGCGGATAGCGGTGCATTCGACGTTTTTCTGGCGGATTATTTTGCGAGTGGGTGAAAATCAGTAATAGTTGTTGTTTCCGGACAACGCACGTTCTCAGCAATTCTGTGGAGGAAGCAGGGTTGGAGGGTTGCTTTTTTGGCAGCCCCCAACCCCGCACGGACCCCTATATCCCCCCAACCAATTTAGCATTTAGCCCTTGTGAGCGAATTTGCCC
>JADWMH010000163.1 GCA_015767355.1 Gammaproteobacteria bacterium | reverse complement strand
GCTTACCGGAGAGTTCCTTCGCCTTGACCGTACCGTTCCACCTCCCCTGCCGATGCTTCATATCCAGCTTTAAGTCACCGTAGGCGAGCTTGAATGCAGGCGTCGTTTCACTCAGTTTCCACACCAGGTCCAGAATCTTTTTTTGTGAACGCGATTTCCCCAGGGAGAGCGGCAAATCAACCTTCATCCCTTTCATGTCACTGCGTGTATGCAGTGAGAGGCCACCCCTGCGCATGCTGGCAAGCGACGGCACTTCGACATCGATATTCCACGCTGCGGCGCCGCTGACAGGCGCATCTGCAATGACCCTCTTTAATGACGCCGCCGAGAGTTTTACATTTGCCTTCACCTGCGTGGCGCCGTTCTTTAATGGCTTGATATCTATGCTGAGCGGGCTCCCCAGCAGACGCGCCTTGAGTCGTTTCGCGCTGACACCGCTGTCGCTCAGGTTCAACACCCCGTTGACGCTCTGCAGAGAGAGATCGACTTTATTGGCATTGATGGTCGCATCTTTGAGAAGTAGTTCCCCCTTAAAGGCTGCCGTGTGATGTTTTTTCAGCGGAATTTGCATATCGACGTTGAGATCCCCGTCACCCTGCATAACAAGTGCCTCCATCAGCGGTGCAAACTTGCTCTTCAATGGGGACTCCTTGAGCAACCGCACCGGTCCCGCAAGCGATCCGGAGACTTTCCCCTGCAGCTGAATGGCTGACGTCGGCTTGAGCTGCATCTGCATACTCGCATGGTCGACCCGGTTATCATAGATCGTGGCTTCACTAACATCGATATTGAGATGATTGCCGTGAAAACGAACCCGGGCCTTGACGTTCTCCAAAGGCGGCCACTCCTCCTTGTAAGCGATCTCCGCATCCTTGATATCGAACAGCACCTCATAAAAACCATCATCGTTGTTCTCATAAGGAAAGCTCTGCAACGGCCCCTGCAGCACAAAGCGGCCGGAGGTGACAAATCCTTTGGTCAATGAACGATCCAGCCATTTAACCACTGCAGGCGGCATCCTGTACGCCGGATAATAGAGTGATGCATGCTCGGCGTGTCCCTCCTGAAAGTCGGTAAGCAGATCCAGGTAGCCTTTCCCCTGCGGCGGCAGGGTATAACGGAAACTCGTTGTCGTTTTGATATGTTCAGAGCGGGCAACCATGTTGTCGGTTGCAATGCGCCAGTCGCCATTCGGCTGTCTCTTCCAGCGCAGCTCGCCGGTCACCTGGTTCAACAACATCGGTTCACGGAACAGTGATTTGATATGCAGCGATGTATTGCTTCCCGCCACTTTCATACTCCCGCTGTCATGGGATGCGTCGACCACCAACCTGACCCCCTTGATCTCCGGCACGACTCCGGCCGCCTTTGTCTGCAGATTGTCCAGGATGGCGCTGAACTCCCACTCGACCGGGCGCTCCATTTTCAAGTGCAGGGAGGAGTTGATCACCTCGCCCTGCGCCTGCGCAGCAAGCAGATCCTTCATCAACGGGTGATCAGGCGGATGTACGGCAAGCGCCTTGAACAATCCATCGATACTGAAGAGATCTGCGCCGAGATAAAAGTGAAGCGGTCCTTCCCCGGAAATCTGACGCACCGCGATACCGATCGATTTGGTTGGCCACACAGCCTCGTCGTGTCTAATCAGGGGATCGGCGATATCAAGCAGCCATCCGTTCTGCTCCCGTGTCCAGCGGAATTTTCCGCCAAAATAGTCCAGCGCCAGCTCCGGCGCCTCCTTGACATTTTGCGAACGAAAATGCAGCTCCTCGCTATACATCTCTCCCTGCAGCGTCGATAATCGCCCGTTATTCCAGTGACTCCAGATCTCCATGCTGGTTTTGGCATGTTCCAGATTGTAATGTCCGGGAAAGCGATTTTGCATAAGCCACGCCAGGTCCAGCTGCTCAGTGCGCAGATAGACCTCTCCCTTCCACGTTTCCAGGTTATTGCTCTCTGTCTGAAAATGTGAAATCAGCGTGAAGCCGCCGGATTCCCCCTTGTCGATCGAGACCCTGGCTGAGAGCTGATGCTGACTGCCGTCATTTTGAATCAACAGGTTGACCGGCAAAAAGTGCAGCGGCAGCGTGTTTTTATGCACAAGATCAATGACCGTCACCTCCGAATCCACAACCTCGAGGAACACCGGCTGCAGGATCATTGCGCTAAGATCAACATCGAAATCACCTGAGTGTTCGATGCCATGAATCGAAATCCTGCCATCCTGATGACGTATGACCGCCAGGTGAGTTCCGACGACCCGGATCTCCGATGGTGCAATATTCAGATGGCGCAGCACCTCCATCACACTGAACTTCAGGTAGACAGACTCCGCCTTGAGATCAGAACTGCCGTCGTCGTTCACCAGCCTGAGATTTTGCAGGTGAAATCCGTGCCCATCCTCCCGCCAGAAGACGGACACCGCATCCGCCTCGATATTCTTCCCCACGACCTGGCTGACCTGCGTCAGTATTTCGTCTTTATAGGTTTCAATCAGCGAAGGCAGCAGATAACGCGCAAAGCTCACCGAGAGAGCAATGACAACCAGCAGAAAAACAGCAAGTCTGGTCAGGATACGCATGTGACTACATCAATCTCCATTGATTCAGCGGTTTGTTAGCCAGGACGTTAACTTCTAAAAGCAGCGTGGAATGTTTCAAATAGTTCCACACCATCCACGCACCATTTACAACAGCACTACATCATACTGTTCGCGGCTATAGAGCTGTTCAGCCTGCAGGCGGATCTGCCTGCCGATAAACTGCTCCAGTTCAACCAGGCTCGCCGACTCCTCGTCCAGCATTAAATCGACCACGTCCTGGGATGCAAGGATCAGCAGTGACTGCACATCGAACTGACGCGACTCACGCAGAATCTCACGAAAAATTTCATAACAGGTTGTCTCTGCTGTCTTCTGGGTGCCGCGGCCATTGCAGCAGGGACAGGGAGCACACAAGATGTGACCCAGCGATTCACGGGTGCGCTTGCGGGTCATCTCCACCAGGCCAAGCGATGACACCTCCGTGATCTGGGTTTTTGCATGATCCTTTGCCAGGCATTTCTCCAGTGCCCGCATCACCTGGCGTTTATGCTCTACATCCAGCATATCGATAAAGTCGATAATGATGATGCCGCCCAGGTTTCTCAATCTTAACTGTCTGCACAGCGTCTGGGCTGCTTCGAGATTGGTCTTGAAAATGGTCTCTTCGAGCGTGCGGTGACCGACAAATCCACCGGTGTTTACATCGACTGTGGTCATCGCCTCTGTTTGATCAATAATCAGATAGCCGCCCGATTTCAAATCGACCTTGTGTTGCAACGCCTTTTCGATCTCATCTTCAACCCCGTAAAGATCAAAGATCGGGCGCTCACCCGGATAGTATTCGATGCGCTCACTGATCTCGGGAATAAAGCTGTCAGCAAACTGCACTGCATTATTATAGGTTGTGCGGGAGTCGATTCGCACCTTCTGAATTTGTGTATCTGTCATATCCCGCAGCGCACGCAGGGCGAGGGGCAGATCACCATGGATCAACTCACGGCTGCCTGCCTCAAGCGTTTTTTTTCCGATTGACTCCCACAGGCGCGAAAGAAACAGCATATCAGCACGCAGCGCCATCTCGTCCACCCCTTCTGCGGCAGTGCGTGCAATAAATCCGCCCCGCAGGTTCTCCTCCCTGACAAAAAGCGACAGTATTTCACGCAGACGGCCTCGTTCCTGCTCACTCTCTATCTTTTGTGAAATGCCGATGCTCTTCTCTGCCGGCAGGTAAACCATAAAGCGTGATGGTATGGAGAGATGCGTTGTCAGGCGGGCGCCCTTGCTGCCCAACGGATCCTTGACCACCTGTACGATCAGATCACTGCCGGTTTGCACCAGTTCCGTGATGTCGGGGGTTGTCTCATGGTGTCCGGCACTGGCAATATCGGAGGCGTGCAAAAAAGCGGCGCGATCCAGTCCGACTTCGACAAAAGCCGCCTGCATGCCAGGCAACACCCGGCAAACACTGCCTTTATAGATATTGCCGACCAGCCCCCGCTTTTTGATGCGTTCGACCAGAATCTCCTGCACCATGCCATTTTCAACGATGGCAACCCGGGTTTCGGGTGGAGTCACATTGACCAGAATCTCTTCACTCATTATTGCCGGGGAATCAATATTCCCTACACTCCTCGGTAAAGTCGCTGCCTGAAAAAACAGCAATCCCATGACAACAGAATAGCCCTCTTAGAGACTTTCTACAAATATTGCTGTAATAGACTGAATTAAAAGAGTAAAAATAGCGGCGGAGAGATCTGCTTTAGTCAAACAGCGCAATCCAGGCATCGTAGCGAAACACCCGGTTTCGCGCCTGCCCTGTCGCCTCTGACAAAATCCCGTGAGCGATAAATTTGTTCATCAGATTATTTGACGCCTGAAACGTCAAACCACTCATATCAACAAGATCCTGTACACGGATAAAAGGCCTCCGATAGAGCCTCTCAAGCACCTTCAGCCCATTCGCCGCAACGCGTCCAAACTCATCGGTAATGCACTCCCTGTGACGCTCACGCAGAGTCACGGCTCTGATTGCGGTATCAGTTGCCTGCTGCGAACTGTACACCACACCGTTGAGAAAAAACTTGAGCCAGCCCTCCCAGTCCCCGGTCTCCCTGATGCGCTGTAGATGACCGTAATAGGCCTGCCGATGCTTTCTGAAATAAGCGGAGAGATTGAGTACAGGCGACTGCAGCGCATCTTTTTGTGACAACAGCAGAGTGATCAGCAATCGTCCGGTACGCCCGTTTTTTGAGAGAAATGGATGAATGGTCTCAAACTGCGCATGCGCCAGCCCTATCTGTATCAATACCGGCAGGGACTCGTCATAAAGAAATCCCTCCAGCAGACGCAGCAGGTCATTCAAATGACGCGGTGGGGCAGGCACGAATATGGCGTCCACGATACTGCAGCCCGGTCGGCCAATCCAGGTTTGCTGTTGCCGCAATTCACCTGCACTGTTTTGTTGCTCCTGCATACCATCCAGCAAAAGTCGATGCAGGTGCCGGATCAGCGATGTCGTCACG
>JADWMH010000162.1 GCA_015767355.1 Gammaproteobacteria bacterium | reverse complement strand
CGGCGGCCAGGATCATCTCCAAACTCCTCTATAAATTGCCTCAGACGCGCCGGACTTTGCATCAACTGCAGCCGGTCCAGCCACTGCATCAGGGCCGCCATGGTTTCATCAAGCTTTCCTTTTCCGGCAGTTTTGCAAAAGCGTTTGAACCATGCAGGCTCACTGTTTTCACGCGCCGCCTGTTGCCGTTTCCATACAGAATAGTAGCGCTGCCGCAACAGGAAAAAAAGTGCCGTAAGAGCGACTGCCAGCAGCAGTAGATAGATCCACTTCAGATTTTTCCCTGTATCAACCGATACAGCGGCGCCCGCGCCACTGCCTCCAGGGGCAGTGGATACAACCAGTTTGATACCCTCCAATCTCTCCGTGTGCAGCTTTTGATGTTTGATATTCCACCAGCTAATGGTGATATCAGGCAGTTCATACTCTCCCGCCTTGGCCGGAACATATGTAAAGGTCTCTACACGCTTACCATATTCAAGTGTACCGCGATTGATCTCATCCGCAACATCAGGCTCTCTCGGGTAGACGGCAAGATTCGCGACAGTTTCAGGTTTCAAAGGGGTAAATGCCATGCCGGAGACATTGGCCGCCTTGAAGCTTATGGTGCGTTTGATGCCATCACCAGCGCGCAGCGTGGAGTGATCCGGCTCCCAGCTCTGAATGGCGGTCAACTCCGTGGTGCTGATAACTCCCTGTATCTGTTCTGCACCCGGCGGCACATCCACAGCAAACTCCAATGCTGCCGTCTTCAGAGAAACGAGCTGATTGCCGGTCTCGGCGCCAAAGGTTTTTACCACTACTTCGATCTCAGTCGGCGGAATGTTGAACTCACCTCCACGCTGTGGAAACAGCAGCCATTCATGGCGCTGCCCCGAGTAGCTGCCGCCGGAGATGGTCTCGCTGAGCCGGGTTCCCTGGCTCTCCACCCGCAGCAGGTAGGCTCCCGGAACATCAAACTCCGGCAGTCGTCTGCTGTCCGCCCAGCCATCGAGCGCCAGAATATCCAGCTGCAGAACCACCTGCTGTCCAACCCAGATGTTGCTGTCAGGTGTGATGGCAGTGCGCACGATGACCGGGTTTTCTGCATGGGCTTGTAGAGGCGGCAGCAGGATGATGCATACCAGACACCAAATCAACTGCGATACTCTTCTGGCGAGACCAACTCTCAGACTGACTAGACACGAAGATCTTTTAATCTCTCGCAGAGACGCAAAGCCCGCCAAGAAAAAACCTTTGCGTCTTTGCGCCTTTGCGAGAGTCATGATTAAAATTTGATTCATTTGCAAAGATGTTGGTCACTCAAGGAAATAGTTTCCACTACTTAGAGTCCATTTTTGTGGAAGGAATTTCAGGTGGCTTAACCGGATTCGCCTGCTGGTAGGCAAACTTGGATCTGAGGAAATCGCCGGGCTTGGTCTGAACCTTTCGCAGCCAGATATCCTGCATGCTGCTGTCGTCCAGGCTTTCCCCCTCATCATACTGCTGTTGATCCTGTTCCTTCGGCGCACCCTTGTCAAAACGGAATCCCTTGTCCGCCGCCAATTTGCCACCGGTCATATCCGCGCCATCATGGTGGATACGCTTCTGACGCTCCTGCGCAATTTTACGGTTGGTCAATGCTGCCCGCCAATCGGGTCTTTGCTGCAGTGCGGCATCATAGCGTTCGACAGCGGCATCGTATTTACCGGACATGGCCAGGGCATTGCCCTGATTGAAAGCTGCATCGGCGCCTGGAAGACCGGCATAGATACCGGCAGCCTGTTTGAAATCCCCGGCCCTGTACGAGGCCGCCGCCTGCCAGTCAGGGGTGCGGAAACGTTTGGCCGCCGCTGCGGCTTCATCCTTGCGCAACAGGCTTTGCGCCTGTTGATCGGCGGTGCGTAGGAATCCGGATGCCGCGCCTTGCGCCGCCGTTGAAAACCACCACCAGATGGCTATCAGCAGCAGTACGACACTCAAGGCGGCTGCGATTTGAAACATCAATTTTTCTGTCACTTCCATTCCGGACTCCAGCCCCGCAAGCTCCAAAACAACAGCAGAAGCAGTATCAAGGGCATCAGCAGATAACCATCATCCTTCCAGCGTTGCGTCTCATTTGTGATTCTGGCGGAATCAGATGCCGCTCTGGTATTGATGGCCTGCACATCTGTTACATCCGGGGTCAATAACTGCAATCTGGCGCCAAGCAGTTTCGCCCCCTGTGTGACGCCGGTCTGTACAGCAGTCTCCTCATTGGCCACGGCCGCCAGTATCTGCACCGGCAGCCTGTAATCCAGATCGGCCAGTTTTTCCAGCTGGGCAGGGGTAATACTGTCTGTAATAATCAATGCGGAACCACTGATATCCTGTGTTTTCAACTGCAGTTCGACCAGCTGCAATGCCTGGTCCAGAGCATCGCCTTGCGTTGGCATCACTTCAGGCTCCAATGCTGCCGCCAGCTGTTCCACAACCCTGACATCGGTCGTGGCGGGAACCACCAGGTGGGCACTGCCTGCATAGGCAATCAGGCCACCGGGGGCATCACTGCGCAGGCTCAGCAGATCATGCAGCTTGTGGCGGGCGCGCTGCAAACGTGAAGGCAGCAGGTCTGTCGCCTGCATGGAGGGAGCGATCTTCATCACGATCATCAAGGCAGACTGCTGTGCGGCAAAAAGCGCAGGCTCTCTGCGCCAGCTGGGACCGGAGAGCGCCAGTGTGATGATCACGCCCACTATCACCAGCATCACGTCCGGGCTGAAGCGGCGCTTGGCATTTGGCGCTATCAGCAGGTGAGTCAACAGATGGGGAGCAATGAAGCGACCCAGAGAGTTCATCGGGTTGCCGCGCACCAGTTTCATCCAGGCAATCAGCGCCAGCGGAAGCATTGCGAGCAGCCACAGGGGACGGATGAAGTGGAATTGAGAGAAGAACTCGATCACGGTGAATCTTCCACCCCACCGAAAGCGCTGTACTGTCGCACAACATTCTGTACATAGGATGTGTTGAGCTTGCGAAGCGCATCAATCAAAAAAGATGCGCTTCGTTCCTCAACACATCCTATGAGTGAAATATGCCATTTATTGATCATGTACGGAAGCCCTGCGCCAGCGACGACTGCTGCGCCACGCCATCAGGAGATGATAGGTGAGCGCCATAATCAGGGCAATCCCCAGTGGCCAGTGAAACAGATCCCGGCGCGGCCGGTAGCTAATGGTCTCGACCTTGCGGGTTTCGAGTTGATCCAGGGTGTCATAGACGCCTTCCAGGGATTCCCGGTCCTGGGCAAAATAGTAGTTGCCTCCGGTCGTATCAGCTACCGCCTTCAGGGCTTCCTCATCCAGCGCCTCTTCACCTACGGAGTCCGGATCGCCAATAGCCACGGTATGAATTACAATGCCTTTGTCTGCGGCAATGACCGCCGCTTCCGAAGGCGGCACATCACTGCCGGTGTCATTGCCATCGGTGAGTGCAATCATGACGCGCTGCTCGAGCTTGCTTCGCTCAAACAGGGTGATGCCCAGCCCGATGGCGTCGCCAAAAGCGGTCTTGGGGCCAGCCATGCGCGGTGCGGTCTCCTGCAGCAACTGGCGCACGACATTGAGATCCTGCGTAAAAGGCGCCTGCACAAAGGCCGCATTGCCAAAGATCACCAGCCCGACCCGGTCGCCCTTGCGGCGTTTCAGAAAATCATCCAGCACCTGTTTGACCGCCGTGAGTCGATCGATCCTGCTACCGTCCTGCGCGCTAAAATCCTCTGCTTCCATGGAACCCGATAGATCGACCGCCAGTAGCAGATCGCGGGTCGGCATCTCCCTGACGACAGGCGGTTCCAGCCACTGTGGACGCGCCAGCGCAGCAACGGCGAGCATCCAGACCAACACAAACAGCAGCGCCTGGAATTTGCTTCTACGACGCACAGTCGCGCCACTTTCAGGTTTCAATCCAAGATGTTCAGCCAGATGCTGAAAACCGGGCAAACGCACCGCCGGGCGCGCCTGCGACCAGGCGGGCAGCAGCCAGCGTATCAACAGCGGCAGAGGAAGGAAAAAGAACGCCCAGCTGTTGGCAAAGGTCAGCATCTCCTATTTCTCCCACCTGTGGCTGTTGATCCAGTGTTGAACCGTATTGATGATCTCCTTCAACTCCTGATCAGACAGCTTCGCACCTGCTTGCGGTTGCCAGGATATAATGCCAATAATGGCTGCGGCGCCCTGAGAGAAATCATGCGTATGACTGCTGCGATCCAGAAAGGCAAGCCACTGCTCTCCGCTGAGTTCGGCCACCTCCTCCCTGGGATAAGCGTTGAGGGCTGTGCGCTTCAACAGTACCGCGACTTCAGCCAATGCAGAACCCCGGGTTTGTTCTGGCTGCAACCCGGGCGTGATCTGTTTCAACAGCGCCAGCGCTTCACGGCGGTAGCCGTTTCGTCTGTAGCGAATCCAAAAACGCAGGCCGATTGCTATCATCCACACCAGCAGCAGAGCCAACAGTATCCATAAACCTGTGGCGGGCGGCCACCAGGAGATGGCGGCAGGCTCGACGATGTCATGCAGATTATCCAGAGAGTAGGGATCGGTCGCCATCACCCTCGCCGGACGCCCAAAAGTTTTTGCACCTGCGGCACCACCTCTTCGCCCGCGCTCAACGGCAGCATGGGTACGCCAATCTCTTCACGCCAGGCCAGCAGGGAGGCGATGCGGCCGCTGGTAAAAGATTCCACACTTTGGCGTATGCTCTCTTTCCCCAGGGAGAGCTGAGCCTGCAGGCGACCATCCGTAATGACCAGATCATCGCTGTCCGGCAGATTGGTGGCGCTGGGGTCATAAACCAGCACCCCTAACACATCATTATGCACAGCCAGCTGCTTGAGTATTTTTTTTGTCTTCTCATCAGCGCCAAAGAAATCACTGATGACCACGACGAGATGGTCATGGACGGCCAGCCGCAGTGCAGATCCCAGCGCCTCATTGAGCATCTCGCCATTGGGTTCAACATCGGCATCCGCCCGCATCGCCTGGTTGAGGCGTAGGTCACTGGTTCGAATCCAGTCGGGTGCGCCAATGTTTTCAATGACTTACATGATTGCCGGGGTCTCA
>JADWMH010000161.1 GCA_015767355.1 Gammaproteobacteria bacterium | reverse complement strand
CGGACGGTACGCCCAAAGCTCGCGATAAAATTGCCACATGAGACGAGCTTGAACCAGTGGCTGAAACAACACCTGCCAGCTTTGAACGAGGCACTTCGGCAAGTTGTACTGCGCTGACCTCCTCTCCAACCAAAATCGTACACTCGGGATATTCGATGATTGAGGGCGACTCCTGCTGCAGATGTGACAGCACTCTTCGCCCCAGATCCCTGATGTCGGATGCCCGTTCACGCAGATAGATATCCTCCATGGCGTCAAAAACACGCGCATGCTCTTCAACTGTCGTACGCAATGCAGCAGGCGCCCAAACCCCCTCCTCCGCAATCAGTTGTATCGCTCTGCCTGTGAGGGCGTCTTCGGAGAGAATCATCAACCAGGCATCGAAAAGAGCCTGGTCCTCTTCGGGAAGATCGCTGCTCAATTTCTGCTTGAGCCGGCGCAACTCATTTTGCACTGCTTGAATCGCCTCACGCAACTGCTGCTGCTCCAGCTCCCTGTCTTGCGCCAGACGATCCGGAACACTCTCCAGGTCTGCTGGTAGAGAGGTAACAAAAGCAGTCCCCATTGCAATTCCACTGGAACTGGCGCGGCCCTTCAAAAACTGATTGCCATGGCCTCCTCTCCCCTGAATTTTTGCTATTTCACCTGTGACGCCGGCATGCGCAATTGCGCCGGCAAGCTGTGCCGCCAGGGTAAGAACAAAAGTGACTACCTCGTCATCAATTTTGCCCTCTTTTCTGTTGCGCACAACCAGCACGCCAAGCACTTTACTCTGCTGCAGAATAGGCGCGCCAAGAAACCCATGATAGCGGGTCTCTCCGGTCTCGGCTGTTGCAAGATAGTTTTTGTGGTTGTGCGCATCTCCGACATTGATCGCTTCGGCGCGTTCACACACCAGGCCGACCAGACCACGATGCATCGGCAGGAAGATTTTTCCAATCGCCTCCCTGTTGAGACCATCTGTTGCCCTGAGAACATGACGATGAGTTTCAAAATCGGTCAGGTAGACAGAACAGACGTCAGCATGAATGCTCTCCCGAAGCATATACACAATGGTATCCAGCGCCTCGCCAAGATCCGCAGAGGCGTTGACTTTTTGAATAATACGATGAAGGGTTTCGAGCATGCAGTGTTATCCGTTTTAACTACACAAAGCAGGAATTCTGTCATTTCGACCAGAGGGAGAAATCTTTATGTTTGTGTGCGCAAGATCTTTCACGTATGTTCGAGATGACACATACTGTGCCGTAGGCTCCGCACATGGCGCCAGCCAATGTCATGTGAATACGCCGATGCGTATCCCCGCTAATGACACTCTCAACGATATAGGCGCACACGCCGTGAAATGGAGCGCGGTTCGGAGAGTTGCAGCCCGGACTCCTCGTTTGGAAACAGCAGCGGAGCCAGCTGCTTCAATGCATCAGCATAGACTCTGCGCTTAAAGTAGACGACTTTGTCTACCGGATACCAGTATTTTACCCAGCGCCAGTGATCGAACTCCGGTTTGGGAGAGTGATCCAGGCAGAAATCAGATTCGTTGCAGTTAACGCGCAACAGATACCAGCGCTGTTTCTGCCCGATGCAGACAGGGTTGCTGTTTTTGCGGATATAACGCCTCGGCAACCGATAACGCAGCCAGTCGTCAGTTGAACCAAGCAGACTGACATGGTGGGGTTTCAGCCCAACTTCTTCATCCAGCTCTCGATACATCGCCTCTTCGGGAGTCTCGTTCGTATCGATGCCCCCCTGGGGAAACTGCCACGCATCCTGTCCGATGCGTTTCGCCCAGAACAACTGGCGCTGCTTATTGCACAGAATAATACCGACATTTGGCCGGAAACCGTCAGAATCTATCACGATCAAAGAGTTTATTAATATCGGATAACTACTTTCATTCTTTCAAATTTTGTGTGATAAAGCAAGAATTATGCAACATAAACTACTGCTAAATAAAGAAAATCGGTATAGTTCACCCGCAGACTCCTGAGTCTATTGCAAAACTCTAAAATACGTCATTCCGGCGGGGCCTGTGCCGGACTTGATCCGGTAGCCGGAATCCAGAAATCAACCACTTGTAAATCAAGATCTATGGATTCCGGCTAAAAACATGCCGGAATGACGGGGTTTTTCAAGAGATTCTTTTGACACTCTTTTTAACGGGATAATTGACGTGGCACTTGCAATCTTTGACCTGGACAACACCCTGCTCGCAGGGGATTCCGACTATCTGTGGGGGGCATTTTTGTGCGACCAGGGGATCGTTGATCGTGATTTCTACGAGCAGCAGAACCAGCGTTTTTATCGGGAGTACACGCAGGGACGTCTTGATATCATGGAGTTTTTACAATTTTCACTCCATCCATTGTCTCAATATCCACTTGATAAACTGCAGCAGTGGCATCGGCAATTCATGCGTCACTATATCGAGCCCCTGATCACCACTGACGCCCTGGCGCTTGTCGATGAACACCGCCATAAGGGGGATATCCTGATGATCATTACCGCAACCAACGCCTTCGTGACTGCCCCGATTGCGGAGCGTTTTGGCGTCAGCCATCTGATTGCAACCGAGCCGCGCATACGAGATGGCAGGTATACGGGAGAGGTCGCCGGCGAACCCAGTTTTCAACAGGGAAAGGTGCATCGTCTTGAAGAGTGGATGCAGCAGCATCAGCAATCGCTGGATGGCAGCTGGTTCTACAGTGATTCGCATAATGATCTGCCGCTGCTTGAGCAGGTCGAACATCCTGTTGCCGTGAATCCGGATGAACTCCTCGAACAACGTGCGCAACAGCAGGGATGGCCCATCATCAAATTGCATCCATGAAACAGCCTTTGCTGATATTGCTGGTCTCTGTGGGCTTTGCAGCAACACTGCTGCTATCGATCAGCTATGGAAGCGTCTCCATCCCCTTTGCGGCAGTCGTCGAATTGCTGTTCAATCCTGACGGGACAACCTGGTCACGCATTCTGTGGGAGTTGAGACTGCCACGGGCTCTATTCGCGTTCATCATCGGCGGGTTGCTGGCGCTTGCCGGCGTCCTCATGCAGGCATTGCTGCGAAACCCCCTTGCCGACCCCTATATTCTGGGGACATCCGGTGGCGCCGCAGCGGCGATGCTGGTTGCATTTTTGCTGGCAATTCCCACCCAGCTGCATGCGTTGATGGCACTTGCAGGAGCCGCGTTCAGTACCCTGATACTGCTCTCATTCACAGGAGTGCGCCAGGGCTTGCAGCAGCAGCAACTGCTGCTCTCCGGCATAATATTGACAACCGGATGGGGCGCATTGATCACCTTTTTACTGACGGCTGCGCCCACGGCTCAAATCCCCGGCATGCTCTTCTGGCTGATCGGCGACCTTGGAGAAAGTTCTTCTCTGCTGCTACCCGCAGCCACACTGGCAGCCGGGCTGGTTGCCGCACTGCTATTGGCAAAACCACTGGACATGCTGCTGCTTGGTGATCTGCAGGCCGCTTCACTGGGAGTGTCCGTCAGATCCCTGCGCTTCGTGATGCTGGGCGTAGCTGTAAGTGTGACGGCAATTGCGGTCACCGCTGCCGGGCCGATTGGATTTGTCGGTCTGGTGACCCCGCATCTTGTGCGTTTTGTGACAGGCGCACCGCATCGCCGCCTCGTTCCCGCCAGTGTCTTGCTGGGAGGGATGCTGATGATGGCGGCTGACCTGTTGTCACGCACCATCATTGCTCCGCGGCAAATGCCGGTCGGTGTTTTTACCGCCATGATCGGTGTGCCGATTTTTCTTTTCCTGATGAAAAGGAGGCAGCGATGAAAGCGTTGCTGCAGTGCCGGGAGATCAGTATCCGCGCCGGCAACAGGGAACTCATTCATCAACTGCAGTGGCGCATCGAGCCGCAGCAATGCTGGGGGATTCTCGGTCCCAATGGCTGCGGAAAAACCTCGCTGCTGCACAGCCTGGCAGGATTGCGGGAGGTTGAAGAGGGGGGAATTTTCATTCAGCAACAGTCAATCAACAGCTACTCCAGGCGAGAGCTTGCTCAACTCATCGGCCTGCTGTTTCAGCACAGCAGTTATGATTTCCCGACCAGGGTTGAAGAGCTGGTGATGAGCGGCCGCTTTGCACATCAGAATCTGCTCGCAGGTGTCTCTGCCGAGGATCGCCAACTGGTCCACACTGCAATGCAGAATTTCATGATTGCTCATCTTGCCGAAAGAGCGGCAAACACCCTCTCCGGCGGCGAGATGCAGCGGGTTGCAATGGCGATTCTGCACACCCAGTCGCCTCGCATCGCGCTCCTGGACGAGCCGGAAAATCATCTTGATCCAGGAGTAATGTTTAAGTTATTACAATTACTTAAAGAGTTTTTCTCGATTGAGAATAGATCATGCATCATGGTCCTGCACGATCCATCGGTCGCAGTACGGCTGTGTTCGCATCTGCTGCTGCTGTTTGGCGACGGGCGTTACATCAAAGGCAGGACCATGGAGATCGCAACCCCGGAAAACCTCTCGGAACTCTATGCGCATCCGATGCACGCTGTGAACATCGATGACGGCCTGCTGTTTTATCCAGGATAATCTTTGATGAGCATGAAAAGATTTACCCCCACCCTCTCTGGATATTTAACTCAGGCATAGGGAAATGTTTGCTGTTCAGCGTAAAAATGCATCCTCCTGTCTGCATCACAGTCGCGGCCAGAATTGCATCATTGGCGTCAATTCCATGGCTGGGATTCCACTTGCGATACAGCGCGCCAGCTATATCAACAATTTCTTGATCCACTGACTCTGTTTTAAACTGCGATAAAAATAACGCTGTCTCAACCTCCTCTTCAGGCCTCATAAAGAAAACAACTTCTGCACGCTGCATCGCTCCGGTATAAAGAGCGTAACCATCCTTATCCCGAAGTCGCATTAACAAATTTTTTGCCCTCTTTTCCCCGCGTAGATGCCAGATAAGAATATCCGCATCAATGTAAGCTCTCATCGATGATGCCTTTGCATTGATTCATTGAAGGCTGAACGCGCTTCTGAAATGCTTTCCTGAGGCGTTTCCGATCTTTTCCAGGCTCCACAGCTGTTTTCAAATGCATCAATCTTTTTCGCTA
>JADWMH010000160.1 GCA_015767355.1 Gammaproteobacteria bacterium | reverse complement strand
GGTTTTTTTAGAGCGAAAAAAAAGACCTGCATTGTTGCAAGTCTTTGTTTTATATGGCTCCTCGACCTGGGCTCGAACCAGGGACAAACGGATTAACAGTCCGTTGCTCTACCAACTGAGCTATCGAGGAATAGAGAGCGGTATAATAAGGATTTCAGAAAGAATGGTCAATCCCTGAGGTGAAATTTATGCTGGCTAACGGGGATCTTTTTTCAAATCGGTTGCGTAGAGCCCTTTTTTCTCTGAAATATTGCTGTTGCGCTTGCGGCCTCAGGGTTTGCTGATAATTTCGGACTGCGGTTTTTTGTCACTCTCCTCGAAAGAGTATGGGAGTTCCAGAATTTCCAGTTTGGCTCCATCCTCATCATTGAGACGCAGCTGACCGGCTTCAGCGTTCGCCACTTCGATTACCGCCAGGGCTTCGCAGGCGCCCTCTGCGGTTGTGGCGCTCATGACAATTTTCCCGCTCCCCTGTCCTGATTGACTCTGCGGCGAGTAGAGATCAGTGCCGCTGGCAGGGCATTCGCCCTCGACAGCAACGTGATACATGCGGCGTTTGAGTTTTCCCAGATAATGCATGCGTGCGACAATCTCCTGACCAGTATAACAGCCCTTGCTGAAGCTGACGCCGTTCACCAGGTGCATGTTGACCATTTGCGGTACAAAGGCCTCGACTGTAGCATCAAAAACCGAGGGAAGGCCTGCGCGGATATCTTGCAGCTGCCACTGCTCATTGGCGGCTGGGGCTGTGGTCTCAGTCAAGAGTTGCCGGCGCTGTGCGATTACTCCGCTAGAACCTATGAGCAGAAAACGTGGTGCATCTGCGGCGATGCGCACGATAGTGACGCCATCCTGTGCGGCAACGCTGTCATCCGCTTCTGCGGGGGTCTCACCGGCGGGCAGCGATACGGTGCAGTCGCCATAGAGTCCGATGGTTTGCAGCTCGTCAGAGGCGTCGCTGAGCGTCACTTTTGACATCAATACAAACATACTCAGACGCTGCAGCACAGCTGTGAGTCGTTCCCTGGGCATCAGCAGTAAAAAATCCCCGCCGTGGGATATCACCCTCATGGTCGCGAGCAGGCGTCCTTTTGGCGTGCAGTAGCCGCTCAGCTGGCTATGTTCCGATGTGACTTCCGTGATGTCGTTAGTGAGTTGTCCCTGTAGAAAAAATTCGCTGTCATCACCGCTGGCGCGTATCAGGCCGAAATCAGAGAGGTCGAAGAGTTGGCAATTGTTCATCATGGATGTTTTTATCTTTGAGATGTTGTTGCATCAAGCATGACGCAACAGCGAAGCTTGATCAAGTGATCAATTGCGGGGTTATTTGCAGGTGATGTGTTGTCAGCTATGTAATGCTTCCCGTGCTGCATCTCTTCCTCTGCATGCGCTCTTCCACCAGCGATGATGGGATCCCTCCTCATTGACCTTGTCATGTTCGGTATAGCATTGTTTACCCTCGCTATCGATGATCAAAAATCCCCAGTCCCTGACTTTTGCACTGTGCATGAAAAAAGTCCATGCATGATGCGCGTGAGGCAGGATGACGCGATGAAAATCGTCGCCGCCGAGGCGGTTGATGCGGCCGGTTCCGAGATGACGCTCAACAATCCTGTCATCGATCAGGCGCTGCTCCATGTAGCCTCCGGCCAGCACGATGCCGAGTGCACGATTCCACGGGTGGTCATGCAGGCCGCGATCAGGGTCACTGGAGAGAAAACGGTGGATATAGGCGCCACCGCCTCCGGGCAGGCGGAACAGGTGGTAGCGTTCCAGATAGGGTTCTCCCTGATTTCCACGGATGATGCGGCAGGGCAGCATGCCGGTGAATTTAAACAGCAGCTTGTCAATGAGGTGGTATTTTTTACGCATGGGGTGACGGGGTTATGAACAAGAGGAGTATGATACGCCATCCCTGTATCAAAACGTGAGCCCGATGGGTAGTTTTTCAGTCAATAATCTGGTGTTGTACAAAAGCCGTCCGGCGCGTATCACCGCCATCAGTGACAAGATCGATATCGAGTTTGGCAAGGGGAGAACCTGGAATACCAAGCGTGTCAGGGAGAAGGATATCCACTTCATTCATGCCGGGCCTGTCGCTGACCTGGAGGCGCTCGATGCCGGCGAGGCCGATCTTGAAGATGCGTTGGAGTTGCTTCAGGGAGAGTCGGTCGGCTTGTCCGATTTTGCCGGTCTCCTCTATGGAGACGATACTCCTGAGAGCTGCTGGTCTGCATGGCAACTGTTGCAGGAGGGGCTCTATTTTAGCGGGGGCGCTGATGCCATTACCGCCAGGAGCGCAGATGCGATAGCCGCTGACAAGACGGAGCGTGATCAAAAGGCGCAGCGCAAGGCGGCATGGGATGCGATGATCGCACGTCTGAAAGAGGGACGCATGGACGAGGATGACCGCAAGCAACTGCAGGAGGTTGAAAAAATAGCGCTGGGGCAGGCGACAGGCAGCCGTATCATGAAGGCCCTCGGGCTTTCTGAAGATGAGCGGCATGCGCATCAACTGCTGTTGAAAACCGGTTACTGGGAACACGAATTCAACCTGCATCCACTGCGTGCAGGAGCCGCGCTGGACGAGCCACAGGTCGAGGTTCCGCAAGTTGAACATGAGGAGCGGCTTGATTTGACTGCTCTGCCCGCGTTTGCCATCGATGATGAAGGCAGCACTGATCCCGATGACGCTATCTCGGTTCAGGATAATCGTTTATGGGTGCATATTGCAGATGTCGCTGCACTGGCGTCTCCTGGCTCTGCTCTGGACGTGGCTGCACGTGAACGCGGAGCCAATCTCTATCTTCCTGAAGCGCTGATCCCGATGTTTCCACATGCTGTCACGCATCAACTGGGGCTTGGTTTGCAGCAGCAGACGCCCGTGTTGTCAGTCAGTTTCGAGGTGTGCGATGATGGCAGCCTGTCGGATATCGAAATCCAGCCGACCATCGTCGAGGTGACGCGTCTGAGCTACGCTGAAGCTGACGAGCAGCTGCAGAGCCGCTTTGCGGAAATGCTGGAAGTGACCGGGCGTTTTCGCCGACGGCGTCATGAAAACGGCGCCATTTCGCTGGATCTTCCGGAGGTGAGTGTGCGCATCAGTGACAAGGAAATCGTGATCCGTCCGCTGGAGCGTGACGGCAGCAGGGAGATGGTTGCCGAGGCGATGCTGGCGGCCGGTGAGGCCGTATCCCGGTTCGCGATCGAGCACGATATCCCCATCCCCTTTGCCAACCAGCCGCCTCCGGAAGAGGAGCTTCAACCACAGGGCCTGGCAGCCAACTTCGCCTGCCGGCGCAAGTTCAAGCCGTCGCGCATGGCCACACAGGCTGAGCGGCATTCCGGACTGGGGCTTGACTCCTATACGCGTGTGACCAGTCCCCTGCGGCGCTATCCGGATCTGCTGACGCATCAGCAAATCAGAAGCTTTTTACGTCAACAGCCATTACTGAGTCATGAGGAGATTACCGAGCGCATTGGCGCCTCGTCGGCGGCCTCTTCCGTGATCAGACGCGCCGAACGCTTCTCCAATCAGCACTGGAAACTGGCATGGCTGAAGCGTCAGAAAAAGTGGCGTGGTGAAGCGGTCATCGTTGCGCTTGATGAGCGCAGGGCGACGTTGCTGGTGCCGGAACTCGCACTAGAGTGCCGTCTGCGGCGCACTTCCGCAATGGAGCTGGATCAGATCGTGCAAGTGGAACTGCAGTCTGTCGATTTTAGTGATCTGGATGTGCGTCTTCGTCTCTCTGCATAGGTTATACTATGCAGATTCGAATACCTCACGGGCATTTTGGAAAGTTGCCTGGATACAAATGAGGCATTTGCAAAAGCCCCGTCATTCCGGCCTTCGCCGGAATGACGTATTTTGGAATTATTCAAGTACTTCGCCAACACATCTTTTTAAGGAGGTCCTTCCGGAATGTCACAAGATAAACCCAAAGTTCTGCAGGAATTTGAAGCCTACTGCGCCGAGGAGCGGGAACACCGATTGAATGCCGGTGGACAGTTTGATGTGGAACTCTATGATGAGGCGGTCAAACTGTCTGTGCGTCAGCTGATTCCACTGCTTGAGGGAGGAGAGCGCGCATGATCATTACCCGTCTTTATGCAAAAAATGTCCTGAAATATGGAACCCTGCTGCTCGAAGATATGCCGCAAAAGGGCGTCATCGGCATCAGCGGTCCTAACGAATCCGGGAAAAGCAGTATTGGCGAAACCATCTGTTTTGCGCTGTTTGGACGCACCTGGTCTCTGAATGAGAAGAGCCGCCAGAAAGTGATTCGCTGGGGTGAAAACCGCTGCCTGGTGATGTTGCGATTTATAGCTGCTGATGGCAAGGAGTATGAAATTACACGCCATCTCGATTCAGACGGAAACCACAGCGCCAGGCTGTCGGTAGTCGGTGAAGATGAGCATGTCACCAAGGGGGCGGATGCCGTCAAGCTGCAGCTGCAGCAGATTCTCGGTATTAAATATGACGAATTTATCGAATCTTTCTACCTTGCCCAGCGTGAACTGACGACCCCTCATCCGCACAGTGATGCAATCAAGAGCATGGCGGGCATTCTCTCCCTGGAAAAAGCACGTGATGAGTTCGAGCGGGAGATTGCTCACTTTCGAAAAGGCATGGTGAATGCCGATTCACAGCATATCCATCTGCAGGAGGAGCTGGAAGATCTGGGCGTCATTCCGAATTATCTGCAGGAGATGGAGACGCAGCGCGCCTCAATCGATGCCGCCTGCGATGCCTGTGAGCAGCGTGGAGAAGATCTGCAGGAGAAAACCGGGACCTATCTGGCAACTTTGAACGAATTCCAGGCGGCGAAATCAAGAAGAGGGAAGTCACGTTTCTACGAGATGCTGCTGTTGTTGTCCGGAGCGATGCTGGCCGCAATCTGGCTGATGATAACGCTGTTTCCTGAACGCGCTGTCTCCGTGGTTCTGCATGATTTACTGGCGAAAACTCCTTTCTGGAGTGATGCATTTCTTCCCCTGCTTGTCTATCTGGCCGGTGCATTTGGAGTGATTGCCCTGTTGTTATGGAAAAGCGGCTCCTCGGCAGCATCCAGGATACGGCAGCTGGAATCGGGAAGCGGCGACTACCATCAGT
>JADWMH010000159.1 GCA_015767355.1 Gammaproteobacteria bacterium | reverse complement strand
GGAGAACAATGATGAAAAAACATGTTGCATTAGCACTTTTTGCTGCAATCACAGTTGCGGCAGCATCCAGCGCCTCCGCCTTCTGGAGTAATAATAACGACAGATGGGGTGGTGGCTGGGACGACGAATATGATGAGTGGGATCCAAGATACTGGATGGACGAGATGGAAGACTTCTTCGATGATGACGATGATGACTACTATCGTTATGGCGGCGGCGGTCCATACGGTGGCGGTGGTTATGGCCCTTACGGCCCTCCCATGGGTATGGGCGGTTATGGTCCTGGTCCATACGGTGGCGGTGGTTATGGCCCGGCTCCTTACGGTGGCGGTGGATATGGCCCGGCTCCTTACGGTGGCGGTGGATATGGCCCGGCTCCATATGGCTATGCTCCTCCTGCGCCACAGGCAGCACCGATGCCCGCTCCTGCAGCGCCTGCAGTACGCTAGCGTGTTGTGACTGATCACTGAGAGGTGGTCAGTGAAAAGGCCAGTCCGGTTTTTCCGGGCTGGCCTTTTTTTGCCTATCCTGAAATTTATTCTCCCTCTATTTCCCCCCTCACCTGCGTTCATGTAGGCGAAGCGACTTGATCAGAGCTTCCTTAATAGCTAACTACTATAGGTGCAGTTGCTACAATTAATTTTGCTATTTATGATTCCTCGATTAGACTCTGTTCCATCCAGACTTTTACTGGATGTACCTACCCTTTAACTGGAGGAAACCATATGTCACTCAAAGGTTCAAAAACCGAAACCAGCCTGAAAGATGCATTTGCCGGGGAGTCCCAGGCAAATCGCCGCTATCTCTACTTTGCTGCAAAAGCGGATGTCGAAGGCTATAATGACGTTGCAGCAGTCTTCCGCTCAACAGCCGAAGGTGAAACAGGCCATGCGCACGGCCATCTCGAGTATCTTGAAGAGGTGGGCGATCCCGCAACCGGCCTGCCGATCGGCGGCAGCAGCGATAACCTGAAAGCAGCAATCGCCGGCGAAACTCACGAATATACCGATATGTATCCCGGTATGGCGAAAACCGCACGTGATGAAGGTTTTGACGAGATCGCCGACTGGTTTGAGACGCTGGCTAAAGCCGAGCGCTCCCATGCCAATCGTTTTCAGAAAGCGCTGGACTCTCTGGACGATTAGGATGTCAAATCTCTCAACCCCGCTCCTCTACACAGCGAGGTTGAGAGTTTAACCGGTAATTTCTCAATAACTCCGTGCAGGGTAGCAGGGTTGGGACTTGCTTTTCAGGGCTGTAGAAAACATGGATGTTTTATCAGAGCTTACAGGGATGTATTCACGCGTCCCTGAAAGGCTGGTCCTGACCCTGTCCAAACTCAAATAATGCACGGTATTATTGAGAAGTTACTCTAACCGCTGAAGGAATTTCGCTATGGCGACAGTTCGCGAAGGCAGCCTCGAGGCGCCAACACGCCATCCTCTCGATTGGCAGCAGCCTGAATTCTATGATCAGGAGAACCTCTTCACTGAACTGGAGCGGGTTTTCGATATCTGCCATGGATGCCGCAGGTGCGTCAGCCTGTGCCACTCGTTTCCAACACTGTTTGACCTCGTCGATGAATCGGACACCATGGAGGTCGATGGCGTCGCCAAAGATGATTACTGGAGTGTCGTTGATCACTGTTATCTGTGCGATCTCTGTTATCTGACCAAATGCCCCTATGTGCCGCCGCATGAATGGAATGTCGATTTTCCACACCTGATGCTGCGCGCCAAGGCTATAAAATTCAAACAACAGGGCGCTTCACTGCGTGACAAGGTGCTCAGCAGCACCGATAGCGTCGGTAAACTGGCGAGCATCCCTGTTGTTTCAACTGTGGTCAACGCGGCCAATGCAAATGGTGGGTTTCGCAAGGTTTTGCAAAGCGCTCTCGGCGTCAGCGCGGATGCGGTCCTGCCCAAATACTACAGCAACAGCCTGCGCCAGCGTCTTGGCTTTGAGAGTGGCGAGGGGGCGCAGCCTGCGGGAAAGACGACCGGCCGTGTTGCGCTGTTTGCCACCTGTTACGGAAATCGCAATGAGCCCAGCATGGGAGAAGACCTCAAAGCGGTGTTCGAACACAACGATATCCCCGTGACACTGGCTCCGAAGGAGCAGTGCTGCGGCATGCCAAAACTCGAACTGGGTGATCTCGAGGCTGTTAAGCGGGCCAAAGAGGCAAATATCCCGGTGCTGGCGAAACTTGTTGATGAAGGCTGGGATATTGTCGCCCCCATTCCTTCATGCGCCCTGATGTTCAGGCAGGAACTGCCGCTGATGTTTCCCGATGACGCGGATGTCATCAAGGTGCAGCAGGCAATCTTCGATCCTTTCGAGTACCTGATGCTGCGCCACAAACATGATTTGCTGAAAACAGATTTTAAAAATCCGCTTGGCAGAGTCGCCTACCAGGTCGCCTGCCATCAACGCGTGCAAAAAATCGGCCTCAAAACCCGTGATCTATTGCAGTTGATCCCGGATACCGAAATCGAGACCATCGAGCGCTGTTCGGGGCATGATGGAACCTATGCCGTCAAGGTGGAGTTTCATGAGATCTCCATGAAAATCGCTCGTCCTGTCGTCAACCGGGTGCGTAAGTTCGAGGCGGATTACCTGACCAGCGACTGCATCATGGCGGGCAAGCAGATTGCCCACGGACTCGATGACGGCACCGAAGCGATGCACCCAATGACCCTTATTCGCAAAGCATACGGACTATAAGTATGGCGCTATTAACACGAGACGATCTCTATTCACTGGAGCAGTATGCACAGCAGCGCGCAGAGATGCGTGCCACTGTGATGCAGCATAAAAAAAATCGCCAGCTGCACATCGGCCCACATGCGACCCTCTATTTCGAAGACCGCCTGACCATGCAGTATCAGATTCAGGAGATGCTGCGCGTTGAACGCATCTTTGAAGCGGAATCCATCCAGGAGGAGTTGGACACCTACAATCCCCTGGTTCCGGATGGCAGCAACTGGAAAGCAACCTTCATGATCGAATATACCGATGTCGAAGAACGTCAGCTGGCATTGACGCAGATGGTTGGAATCGAGCAGCAGGTGTGGATGCAGATAGAGGGTTTTGATCGGGTCTACGCCATTGCCGATGAAGATCTCGAGCGCGCTGACGAGGAGAAGACTTCCGCGGTGCATTTTCTGCGTTTTGAACTCTCAGCGGAGATGACCGCGGCAATTCGTGCCGGCGCCGAAATCAACGCCGGCATCGATCATCACAACTACATGCACAGCTGCAAACCGATACCACGCAACATCCGCGACTCCCTGGCTGGGGATCTTGCGTAAGAAGCTGAACTTGCGAGGCTTGTCAATTGCCACTAGACTCATGGTCATTCACGTGATGCGCTGAGGAACGCAGCGCATCGATGGCCACAGATGTACTCCATCTCCTCCTTAGAAGAGTGAATCAACCCAATGATGCGCACAACACTTCTCGACTACCTTGGAGTGAGCCAGGATCACGCGAGCCATGCAGAGAAGCTGATCTCCGCAGTTGGCGGCTTCCTTGGTATTCTGGTCGCTATACTTGTCACCACATGGTTCACAGGCGCTGACTCCCTTGTTTACATTATCCCGTCGATGGGCGCGACCGCCGTATTGCTGTTTGCGGTTCCGCATGGCGCCCTGGCACAGCCGTGGAATGTGTTTGGCGGACACCTGGTTTCCGCCCTGATTGGCGTGGCCTGCGCCCAGTGGATTCCACAAATAAGTATCGCCGCCGCCGCCGCTGTCGGCGTCTCGATCGCAGCGATGTACTATCTCCGCTGTATCCACCCGCCCGGTGGAGCCACCGCCCTGGCTGCCGTGATCGGTGGTGAATCCATTCAGCAGCTGGGTTATCACTATCTGCTGACTCCTGTGCTGATCAATGTCGTCGCCATACTTGTGGTGGCAGTGCTGTTTAATGCACTGTTTCAGTGGCGCAGATACCCTGCCGCCCTGATGAAGAGAGCGAAGGAGGCGGCACAGCCGCCGCTGGATTATGCACCGATCGATCACTCGGACCTGGTGTACGCATTGAGTGAGATCGATTCGTTCGTCGATGTCACGGAGGATGATCTGCTGAAAATTTATCAGCTTGCGACGGGAAGGGACGTTAGCCGTTAGACTCTCCTTGCGTCATTCCTTGTTTTTCGAGGCTGTTTTATGCAACTATTGTGGCTGCTCACATTTTTTTTCGTCCTCATCTGGTCTGTCATCAATCCTCATGACTATCCGACCTGGATTCTTGAGACTCTGCCGGCATTGATTGCGTTGCTTGTTCTGGCAATGACGCGCCGCACGTTCCCCCTCACAACGCTGCTCTATGTGCTGATTTTGCTGCACAGCATCCTGTTGATGGTCGGCGCTCACTACACCTATGCGGAAGTGCCGCTGTTTGACTGGATCAGCGAGGCGCTGGGGCAGACGCGCAATAATTTCGACAAGCTCGGTCATTTCATGCAGGGATTTGTTCCGGCCATTGCAGCGCGTGAAATTCTGATTCGCAAACAGGTTGTGAATGGGCGTGGATGGCTGAAAGTCATCGTTGTTGCCGTATGCCTGGCGATCAGCGCCTTTTATGAACTGCTGGAGTGGTTCACTGCAGAGATTATGGGCGGCGGCGCCGAGGCATTCCTCGGCACCCAGGGGTATGTGTGGGATACGCAGAGTGATATGGCATTGGCCCTGCTGGGAGCAGTTGCTGCCCTTGTCCTGCTCGGACGCACGCACGATGATCAATTAACCCGCTTGCAGCAATAGCATGTTGGTTACCTGTGTTCGTTTCAATCTACAGGCAGACGCAAATAGATTATATTGTCTTCGACCTTAGTCTCGTAGACATTGGTGCAGCCTTCATCGGCGCCCAGCGCCTCGCCGCTGGTAAGATCTATCTTCCAGTTGTGCAGAGGGCAGGTGACCGAAGTGCCGTGGACGATCCCCTGTGAGAGGGCCCCTGTTTGTTCGGGCAGGCATCCTTGACGGCAAAGATACGGTCATCGCTGGTGCGGAAAATGGCGATATCCATGCTGTCGGTCTTGACGACGCGTGAACCAAGCACGGGAATCTCATCGAGTTGTGTAATTTCAATCCAGTCGGACATGACATTTCTCTGTATTAAA
>JADWMH010000158.1 GCA_015767355.1 Gammaproteobacteria bacterium | reverse complement strand
ATCCACCGTGGATACGGAAAAAGGCCGGATGAGCTATCGCTTATCCGGCCTGCATGCGCTTGCCTTTCCCAGTTATTTTTTGTTGTACCAGCGCTCCAGCGTTACGACAACAGGGGCGACGCCGTTTTTCTTGAACCAGCTGTCAACGGAGTATTTAACGCCGGTGGTTTTATCTTCGATAACGCCGGTCCAGTGCGGAACCATCCAGAAGCGGTCGCGCACCACGCGGTCATGAACCTTATGGAATTTTAACAGCCCGCCGTTTTCGATCATATAGAGGTAGGTGGTGGTATTGATTGCTTCGGCTGTGCAGTCGAGCTGTCCTCTGTAGTTTGCATTTCTTTTGTTGCCTGCCAGGTCAACCGAGGTGCCGGTCTTATTGCCGACCAGGACTTCCAGCTTGGCGATTGCCTGTTTGATCTGCGCGCGCTCCTCTTTCGAGTTTTTTACACCCTTGAAAAGCCCCTGTACCTGTTTCCATTCACTTGCACTGAGAGATGTGTCGACATTGTGATTGCAGTCGAAATTCGTGCAGGCATTAAAGCCGCGATAGTTTGAGCTTGTGTCTGTGTTTGTGATTGGAGATGCAGATGCCAATCCTGATGTGATAAGCAGCAGCGCCATGATTAGAGTTTTCAATATTTTTCTCCGGTTGATTGTAGTGGTTGCGTGCGAAGAGCTTATGCCCTTGTTCAAACAACCTGTAAATCATTGTATTTACAAAGTTATTAATTATAGCAAAAAAACTTATGATTGCCAAAGGATGTATCGAGGGATCAATGTTTGGCGCCCTCGGGGCTCCAGCCGCTGCGCCATTTTTTCAGCATTACGATGGTGGGTTCTGTTCCATTGTCGAAAAACCAGGAGTCAACAGCCCATTGTTTTGCAGTGGCGTTATCCCTGATGACAGCCGTCGAGTGCGGCCAGCCCATGATAAAAAAACCACGCGTTGCGCGCGGCTGCACGCTATGGAATTTCAGCAGTCCATCCCTCTCCATCATGGTCATGTAGGTGGTGCTGTTGGTGGATTCATCGATGCAGTCAAGCTGATTGCCTTTCGCTTTGAAGACACCCTCGAGGTTCCCGCCTCGATCATCGAGACTATTGATTTTTCCACCAACCTCGACCTCCAGGTAGGCGATAGCTGATGCGATCTGACGACGCTCATCTTCGGCATTGCCGGCCGCCGGTTTGAATTTCTCCCGTACACCCTGCCACTGTTGATGACTCAGACCAACATGGTCTATCATTGTGCAGGTATGCTGATAGCAGACAGAAAATCGGGAGGGAACCGGGTCCTTGATGGGCGGTTTTTTATTGTTGTCGTGATCGAGAAATCCAGCCTGGGCAGGTGCAGCCACCAGCAACAACATAAGTGCAATCAGAAGAGATGAATGTGCGTTTTGAATGTTCATAGATGATTTTCAGAGCAAATTATAATCTCATTTTAACAGAAAACTGTATTTCTGACATATTCTCAAAAAGTACCTCTCCTATAGATAGAGCACTGCGAATTACTTGATGAACTCATCCTTCCGAAACCTGCGATAAGACTTTTTTCCGACAAATTTTCTGATTATCTATTGACTATAGAGGGTGTTGGTAGGCAGACTGCGTGACAATTACAGATATTTGTATTCAATTTTAGAGAAATAATGTGAGCCAAAATCTCGTCATCGTGGAATCACCGGCCAAGGCCAAAACAATCGAGAAGTTTCTCGGCAAGGAGTTTACTGTCATGTCCAGCTACGGGCATGTGCGGGATCTGCCGAGGAAGGGTTTGTCAGTTGATGTGGCCAACCGTTTTGAACCCACATACGAGGTGACCGAAGATAAAAAGAGAGTCATCGCAGATCTCAAAAAAGCGGTCAGAAAAGCCTCGCTCGTATGGCTGGCATCGGACGAAGACAGGGAGGGAGAGGCGATTGCCTGGCATCTTGAGGAGGCGCTGGATCTGGATGAGAGCAATACCAGGCGCATTGTTTTTCATGAAATCACCAAGCCGGCAATCCTTGCTGCAATCACGAATTACCGCACCATTGACCGCAACCTGGTTGATGGACAGCAGGCGCGACGGGTGCTTGACCGGCTGGTCGGCTTCGAATTGTCCCCCGTATTGTGGAAAAAAATTCAGACAGGCCTCTCTGCCGGAAGAGTGCAGTCGGTGGCGGTACGCATCGTTGTTGACCGTGAGCGTGAAATTGAAGCATTTGAGAGCGTCTCCAGTTTTCGGATAGCAGCAGATTTTGAAGCAGGCAAGGATGCTGTGCTTACGGGAAAACTGCCAAAGGAAAGGCGCACCATTGAAGAGGCGAAGCAGTTTCTCGAGAGCGTCAAAGAGGCGAAATATACAATTTCAGATATCTCAAAAAAACCTGCGAAACGCTCTCCGCGCGCACCATTTACCACGTCGACGCTGCAGCAGGCGGCCTCGCAGCGACTCGGCTTCTCTGTACGGCAGACGATGGTTGTGGCACAGAAGCTCTACGAATCCGGAAAGATCACCTACATGCGGACAGACTCGGTCAATCTCTCCGATACCGCGCTGGAGCAGGCCACCTCGACCATTACGAAAGATTTTGGCAGTGACTATCTGCAAATCAGACGCTACAAGACTAAGTCGGCCGGTGCCCAGGAGGCGCATGAGGCGATCAGGCCGACAGATCTGGGCAGTGCGACTGTTAGCGGAGAGAGGAATGAACAGCGCCTCTATCAACTGATCTGGCAGCGCACTATCGCTTCTCAAATGGCGGATGCACGGCTCGAGAGAACCACTGCGGTTATCGATGCCTCAACGATTGATGAAAATCTGCTTGCGAAGGGCGAGGTTCTGGTCTTCGACGGATTTCTCAAGGTCTACAAGGAGGGTGGCGACAAGGATAAAAAGATGCTGCCGCCGCTGCATGTCGGACAGGATCTGCCGCTTATCGTGATGCGGGCCCAGGAGGCCTTCACCCGGCCTGCGGCGCGCTACACCGAGGCGAGCCTGGTGAAAAAACTGGAGGAGATGGGCATCGGACGCCCGTCAACCTATGCACCCACCATATCGACTATTCAGAATCGCGGTTATGTGGAGAAGAGCGATCGCGTGGGACGCGAACGCACGGTCAGAATCCTTGCGTTGCACGATGAAACTATTGTTAACGAGGACAGAGTCGAAATCACCGGTGCGGAGAAGGCAAAGCTATTTCCCATGGATATAGCGGGCATTGTCACCGATTTTCTGGTCAAACACTTTACCGAGGTTGTCGATTACAATTTTACCGCCAGGGTCGAGGCGGAGTTTGACGAAATTGCCGCCGGCGAAACCAACTGGCGCGACATGATTGCAGAGTTTTACGGACCCTTTCACGAAGATGTTGAAAAGGCGGAAGGCATTTCCCGGGAAGAGGCGAGCCAGTCAAGACAGTTGGGACCCGATCCAAAAAGCGGTCGTCCCGTCAGCGTAAGAATCGGACGTTACGGCCCCTTTGCCCAGATCGGCACCAGGGATGATGAAGAGAAACCGCAGTTTGCCGGATTGAGCCCAGAGCAGCGCATGCACAGCGTGACGCTCGAGGAGGTGCTGCCGCTGTTTGAATTGCCACGAATCGTTGGCGATACCACGGCCGGAGAGGAGGTCTTCGTCAATGCGGGGCGCTTCGGACCCTATGCCGGTTATGTTGACAAGCAGATCAGGAGCCTGGTGGAGGAGCGTGATATTACCGGCGTCGAGCTGCTCCCTCAAAATGTCTCGATAGACCCTGAAGACCCACACAAGATCACCATGGAGCAGGTGCAGTCATTTATCGATGCGAAAAAAGAGGTAGACAGGGAGAAGGAGATTCTGCTGTTTGAAGACTCCGTCGTGCAGGTGCTCGATGGCCGCTGGGGCCCATTCATTACAGATGGCTTCAAGAATGCGAAAATCCCAAAGGATAAAGATCCTGAAAGCCTGACGCTGAAAGAGTGTCAACAGCTTCTGGAGGAGACTAAGAAGGTCAAGAAGCGTCTTACCAAGCAGTTCTATGGCGGCGGCTTCACACTCCTGAAAAACAGTACGGACTTTCCCGATGCAACTCTCAAGGTGAAAGAGAACAAGGTGACACAGGCGTTCGAACTGGTTGATGAACTCACTGCATTGGGGAAAAATATTCGCGTCATCTCCGCAAGGGGAGCTGCAGCGATCCGCGCCTCCGAGAATCGAAAAACCTCTCCTGTCAAAAAGAGAGCCGCAACCAAAAAGAAGGCAACAGCAAAAAAGAAAAAGGCAACCAAGAAGAGAACCGGTGTCAAAAAGAAGAGGGCGGCTGTAAAGAAGAAATCGGTGGCGAAGAGAAAATAGCCACATCATCTGTGGTTCAAATCGTAGGGAGGATAAGGCGTCTTTTTGCCGCATCCACCAATCCACTATATTCATGGTGGATGCGGCAATGATTGTTCCTGACAATCTTATTGCACTTCCTCCATCCATGGAGGTCGCTGTCGCTTATCCCCCTGCGAACTGTAATGCAATTGTATGAAAATCAAAGTTAGTGAGTTAATCGTCAAATATATGCAGCGCCTGGGCATCGAGTACATCTTCGGTATGCCGGGTGCTCATATTCTGCCCGTTTATGACAGCTTGTATGATTCACAGATTAAAACCATTCTGGCCAAGCATGAGCAGGGTGCGGCGTTTATGGCGGGGGGCTATTCCCGTGCATCAGGCAGGATTTCCGCCTGCATCACCACGGCTGGTCCCGGTGCCACAAATCTGATTACCGGTATTGCCAACGCCTATGCCGATAAACAGCCGATCCTGATTATTACCGGAGAGACATCAACGCATATCTTTGGCAAAGGCGGACTGCAGGAGAGTTCGGGCGAAGGCGGCAGCATTGATCAGCATGCTCTCTTCAAGAGCATCACCCGCTATAACAAAATCATCGAAAGAACCGATTATCTTGCCCAGGTTCTGAATCAGGCCTCAAAAGTTCTGCTCTCCTCCAACTCCGGACCGGTGCTTCTGAGCTTCCCGTTCAATGTGCAGACGGAGATGATCGATGATGCAATATTGGATAAGATCAAAACTCAAAGAGGGGTTCATGCAGTTCATAAAAGTTCCCCGCAGGTCGATGCTGTATCACAGACGATAGCGGAGGCAAAAAGCCCCGTAATCG
>JADWMH010000031.1 GCA_015767355.1 Gammaproteobacteria bacterium | reverse complement strand
TTCAGCGGGATATTGCTTATGTCGTGCAGGCCATCTTCGCCTGCGCGCACCCAGCCGACACCACGAATCACCAGTTGTTCCGCTCCCCGGTTCAGAAACCAGCCTCCGGCATTGCGGTTGTTCTCCCGGATGGCCCGGGCAATCTCGTCGATGCCGATGCCATAAGAGAGCTGCTTGTCGGGATCGACCTGCACCTGGTACTGACGCACCTCACCACCGTAGGAGAGGACATCGGTGATGCCGTCTACCGGCAGAAGCAGCAGTTTGACCACCCAGTCATTGATGCTGCGCAGGGCGATGGCATCATATTTTTGCGGATTGTCAGAGCGCAGGATGTACTGATAGACCTGTCCCAGTCCCGATGTATTCGGCCCCATCTTTGGCGTACCGATGCCTTCGGGGATCTGTTCACGGGCATCCTGCAGGCGCTCGAAGACCAGCTGGCGAGCGAAGTAGATATCGGTCTTCTCCGTGAACACCACGGTGATCACCGAAAGGCCGGTCTTGGAGATGGAGCGCACCTCCTCCACGTCCGGCAGCGCATACATGACGGCCTCGATGGGAAAGGTGATGAGCTGCTCCACCTCTTCGGCTGCAAGACCCCGGGCCTCGGTATTGATCTGCACCTGGATATTGGTGACATCGGGGAAGGCATCGAGGTTCAACCTTGGTATCAGGAGTGCGGCTGCAGCGAGCACCGCCAGCAGGCCAAGCACCACCAGCAGGCGATTGGCCACGGACCAGTCAATCAATTTATTGAGCATGCCGGACGCCTAGTGGTTATGCACTTCGAAACCGGACTTTGCCAGTTCAGACTGCACGAAGAAGGCCCCCCGGGTGACTACGCGGACACCGGCTGCAAGACCCTCGATCACGGCCGCCTCCGGCAGTTGGCGGACAATCTCGACCTCCTGCGGCGCGAACTCTCCCGGCTCCTCTTCCACGAAAACCCACCAGTCGCCATCGGGGCTTCGCAGAATGGCATTCAGGGGCAGTGTGACTACCGCTCTATCGGATTCGCCGGTCTGAATCCTTGCATTGACAAACTGACCGGGGTGCAGCCGATCCTGTGGATTGGGGATCTCCAGGCGAACGCCGAGCGTACGCGTAGTCTCGTCCAGGGTATGATGTATCTGAATGACCTTGCCGCTAATCCACTCCCTGCCGGCAAGCACGCGTGCAGCGGCGCCGACGGCAAGCTCGGATACCGATTCAGGGTTGACCATGGCCTCGACCCAGAGCATGGATTCATCGGTGAGTTCGAATAGCAACTCACCGGGCTCGACCATTTTCCCTACAATGAAGTCATCACGGATGACCGTGCCTGCCTGCGGGGCAAGCAGCGTAAAACTGCCATCGACTGCACTGACGTCAGTCTTATCGATCAGACTCTCAGCCTGTTTGGCTGTCATGCCATAAGCCAGTAATTTTGCCTGCGCCTGCTGATAGGCAATCCTGGCTTCAACATGGTGTTGTGCCGAGACCACCTGTGTTCCCAGTTTTTTTACCCGCCGCCACTCCATGGCGGCAACCAGAGCTGCTCCCTGCGCCTCGGCCATCGAGGCGCTGGAGAGAGTGACCAGCGGTTGTTCGCTGGTCACCTGATCGCCGAGGCGGACGTGGCGTTTGACGATCTGGGCCTCGATGCGCGGTGTAATCTGGCTTGAAGCATAGGCATTGAGCCGAACCTCCCCCGGCGCCTCGATCTCCTTCGCTACAGGACGAGCCGCGAGTGTTTCCACAACGATGCCGGCAACGCGGCGCTGCTCGGGGCTCAGGTGAACCCGGTTTTCCTCTTCGTCTCCATGCTCATCTCCGTGTTCATCCATCTCTCCCTCTTCCTGCGCATGATTATTTTCTGCTGCATTCTCTGCTGCAAATGGTTCTTTGGCATCTCCATGGTTTTCCCCGGCAGCAAGCGGATTGCTGAAGAGAAACACCAGTATCAGGAGGTGTAAACTCCGCATTTGATTTTTCACGATTGATTCCTGCAGTCTGGCTCCCTGTGAAATTGACGGGAATAGTTCCTGTCAAGCAGGCAGAAGCCTATTGATTACTCAAGGTAGATAAAATCACCTGGAGATGTCTGTGGATGCCATGGGGTGCGTTGAGCTTGCAAAGCGCATCAATCCGGATGCAAGCTGCGTGACAACGCCACAGTGACTCTTCAGGTGAAGGGGAATCTGGCTGTGATTGGCGGACGCAGAGGGAGCGGCGGGGAGAAGGAGTTTAACGAAAAGAAGTATCGGGGAAACGTCTGATTGCTATCTGTTGAGAGTTGCAGGGTCTCAGTGCTGCTAATGCCCAGCAGATGTAATACCACATGGTAGCAATGGTCGTAGGTGTCCGCATCTCTATCTGCATCTGCAGAATCTTGTGCATGATCGCTGATCGTGTGGATTTGATCCTGATCCGCCGAAAAAGCATGCACATCAGCTGCCAGCACCATTCCGTTACAGAGTAGTGAGAGCATGAGCAGTGTGGCGAGTACGCGATGGAACATTACATGCATGATTTTGAGCAGAAGATAACTCTAATCAGAGTTAGGAAACGGATTTCATTTTGTCAAACAATAAGGTGATTAGTTGTAGTTTTTTGTGATGGTGATTAATTCCAGACTGATTTTTTTGCTTACAATTCGCAAAAGAAAGAAACATAATGTGTAAACATGCATCTCCTGCAGAGCAATCTGTCACGACAGATGAGGCACCTGGAAAAGATTACAATACAAGTCTTGCTTGTCTATGCCTCCGTCTTCTGTGTGGCCTACATCACTTCGCCAAGATACGAACCCAAATCCATATCGGCGCCGAGGATATGCCCGATTAACCAGTGCTCCAGAAATCCGATATCTTCACTCGAGACCGATTTGCCCTCCTGAAGTAACTTCTGCTGCAGCTCCCTGGCGCTTTCGATTAACTCCTGGTGCTCCGATTTGTGTTCCCCAAAACCGTCGTAACTATACTTCAGCATCAACCGCTCCTCGTGCCGGAAATGCCAGACGGTACAACTTATCAGCTCTTCCATCACCGCCTCGATATAGTCTGCTGCATCCCCTTCGACTACGGCATGGTTGAAAATATTATACAGATCCACAAGTTTGCGGTGATCTTCATCAATCTCCTGGACCTGGACGCTTAGTGCTTTGTCCCAAATTAAATCTTTCACAAGTTCTTCTCCTGACGAGGTTGCTTTAATAGTACTGAAGAGTTCTCACAATACAGAAATATCAATATGAATGATTGTATCAATGAATATTGGCATACTGTTCGCTGTATCTCCTCACCGGCATTTAACTCATTGTTGGCATAAAATCGATTTCAAACAATATCAAAGGCGGGATAGCTAACCTTATGACTCCGTCCTATACTTTCCAAATGAAGCTTCAAAAGCTTTGCTCATTTCAAACCTGGAGATCTCCATGTTCGGCAAACCTTCACTCATAACACGTATTGCAGTCGGGAAACTCATCGGCTTTCTTTTCGGACTCGCGGGATTTCTACTGCTGCCTCACTTTTTTCCGGAAGCAGACGGGTTGATCCGTTGGGGCATTCTGTTGTGGTACACCACAATCGGTGCGATCATTGGTGTATTCGGAATATTCACCTGGCATCCGGTATTGAAACTCCCTTTCCCATGGTGGTTCCGCGCTCCTCTCCTTGGAGCCTGGATGAACTTTGTTCTGACATTCTTTGCATATGACACAATGCAACAGATGATGCTCGCTCTATTTGGAGAAGGCGGCATGATATCGTCCCCCTTCTGGTTCACTGCAGAAGGAGCCATTATCGGCCTGGTAATTGGTTACTTTGCCACCCGATTTGGAGGAGAAGGCAAAGAGACGGTCGGCAAGTAGGCCTTGACTTCGTCATGAATTGGCAGGCAGTTGCTCCATTGCAATTATTTTATGAATTCAGGTATGTTTAAGCATACCTGACCCAGGAACTATTACTGATATGTCCATCGAAAAGCAAAATGATCGTCACGGATTCAGCACACGCGCCATACATACAGGGCATGATCCCCAACAGCATCACGGCGCACTCAATCCCCCTGTTTATCTCAACTCCACCTATGCTTTCGAATCCTCCGCACAGGGGCAAAAACGTTTTTTAGGAGAGGAACCCGGTTACGTCTATTCCCGCGTAGGCAACCCAACCGAGACAGTCCTTGAGGAAAAATTGGCGGATCTCGAAGGAGGCGAAGCAGCGCTCGCCGTGGCATCCGGCATGGGCGCTATTACCTCCCTGATCTGGTCCTTCGTCGAACCCGGTGATGAGATCGTAGCCGACAAAACACTGTATGGATGCACCTTTGCTTTCCTCACTGAAGGGATCAGTAAATTTGGTGTGAAACTACGTTTTGCCGACTTTACACGGCCAGACGAGTTGCAGCAGGCGCTGAGCAACAAGACGCGTTTTGTGTTTTTTGAAACTCCTTCCAACCCGAATATGCGCATCATCGATGTGGCAATGGTCTGTGATATGGCGCAGAAGGCCGGGGCAAGGGTTATTGTGGATAATACCTATTGCACACCCTATCTGCAGAGGCCGATCGAACTTGGTGCTGACTTTGTCGTGCATTCGCTGACAAAATATCTCAGCGGCCATGGAGATCTCATCGCCGGCGCCATCATCGGACCTCGGGAAGAGATCCAGCACATCCATCTTTACGGCGTTAAAGACATGACCGGCGCAGTTATTTCCCCCTTCGATGCATATCTCACCATCAGGGGTTTAAAAACACTTGAAATAAGAATGGACCGTCATTGCCAGTCTGCGCAAATACTTGCCGAAGCGATCGAGCGCCACCCTGCCGTGAAGCAAACATACTTCCCGGGCCTGGAATCACATCCCCAGCATCAACTGGCAAAACGCCAGATGAGTGCTTTCGGAGGCATGATTGCTTTTGAGTTGAAGGGGGGGTATGCGGCCGGAATACGCTTTATGGACAGCCTGAAATTGGCGATGCGCGCCGTCAGTCTTGGAGATGCGGAAACACTGGTGCAACATCCGGCCAGCATGACCCACATCACCTATCCGCCTGAGGAGCGATTGAAACACGGCATCAGCGAAGGGTTGGTCCGTATATCTGTGGGCCTTGAAAGCCTGAATGACCTGATGGAGGATGTACAGCAGGCACTGGATAATAGGTAAGGGGGATGAGTCACCTGGTGGATACAACTGGAAGGCGCCCGATTTACTCGGCGCAATGAATGCAGCGGGTGGCAAAAGGCATCGCCTTGAGCCGCTCAGCCCTGATCTCTTCGCCGCAGCTTTCACAGATTCCGTAGGAGCCATCATCCACCTGTCGCAGCGCCTGCTTTATCTGCACCAGGGCAGCAGCTGTCTCCTGCTGCAACCCCAGCAGCACCTCATCATTCTCGCGTTCAGTCACCTGCTCGGCAAAATCTGCACTGTGGTCGCTTTTAAGATCACCTGAAATGCGTTCAAACCGATGGCTTAGTTCATCTTCAAGTGCTTGCAGCTGTTGTTTTAAATCTTCAGACATGATTTGTTACCTTGATGCTTCAAATCTACTCTTCAAAAGAACACTTTACGCAATCGATGCGCTTCGTTCCTCAACACATCCTATGACTACGAACTCACCGCTATCCGGCGGTGCTAAAGAGCTTGGAAAAATTACTGCCGGTTATCTGCGCGACCTCTTCAACATCCATACCGCGCACCTCTGCAATGGTTTCAGCGACGCGATGGAGATATTTTGGCTGGTTCGGCTTGCCACGGTAAGGGGCAGGCGCAAGATAGGGGGAGTCGGTTTCGATCAGCATACGATCCAGGGGGACTTTTTTGGCGACATCCCGCAAATCGGATGCATTGTTAAAGGTCACTATGCCTGAAAAGGAGATGTAAAACCCCATATTCAGCGCCTGCTGCGCCATATCCCAGTTTTCTGTAAAACAGTGCATCACGCCTCCGGCATCCCTCGCCTGCTCCTGCTGCATCAGTGTGATGGTATCTTTGCGGGCCTCCCGCGTGTGGATGATGAGAGGCTTGCGCGCATCTTTTGCCGCCTGAATATGGGTGCGAAAGCGCTTCTGCTGCCACTCTCTATCATCCGTCTCACCGCGGAAGTAGTCGAGTCCGGTTTCACCTATGGCTACATTTTTCGGTATCGATGCCATCTCGACCAATTCGGAAGCCGTTGGCTCTCTACGATCCCGGTCATTGGGATGGACGCCTACCGAAACAAAAATATTGTCATAGTTCCGCACCAGCTCCAGCATTGCCGGGTAGCTTTCAAGATCAATGCAGACGCACAACATCTGCTCCACACCGGATTCCAGTGTCGCCGTGACAAAATTCCGGAAGCTTCCCTCGTAGTGAGTCAGGTCGACCCGGTCAAGATGACAGTGTGAATCAACGAGCTTCATCATCCTTCACATCGTGTAGGTTGGAATATCAGAATCAATCATTTCGGCAAGGATCTTTTCGACTTTGTTATGCAGCTTGCCCTCATCCTTGACGCCGAAGCGTACTCCAATTCCCCGGGGGCGATTGCCCGCCGCACCGGCTGGCGTGATCCAGACAACACTGCCCGCCACTGGATAGCGCTCCTCGCTATCCGGAAGTGTCACCAACAGAAAGACCTCGTCGCCCAGTTGATAGCTCTCCCCTGTTTCGACAAAAAGCCCTCCCTCTTCAAGAAAAGAGATATAGGACTTGTACAGGGATTCCCGGTCTTTCAACTGAAGATTGAGCATCTTCCTGCCGCTGCTATGATTACTCATGAGTTAAAGAACCTTTGAATTTTGAATAAGGAGTGAGGGATTCACGGTGTCTTCTGATCATGGCGCAGAGCGACTTGATCAGCGCTTTGTTAACCCCGCATAGCTGACAGCCAGTGCTTCAAGTTGCATCTGTCGATTTAGATTACGCTCACCCATACCCCGGTTGAGAGAGACCAGTTGTTCGATGAGCGCGATCAATTGTCCAGCATCCAGATCCGGAGTCAAGCCTGACAGCTCTCTCCCGGGTAATAAATCGCGCATATTCTCCACGCCTGTAAGGCTACCCCGCAGAAGATCGAGCGTCCATTCATAAAGCCATTTGAGCAGCAATTCACTCATCTCCTCGTTCCATGCCGCCACCACGGCAAGCGGCGCCTGCTGACCTCTGATCAGCGCTGCAAAGCTGTTAAACAACTGCTTGCGTCGCTGCATAATATCACTCTTTTCAAATGAGAGCGCACGCAAAGGTGCTCCAGCTGCACAGTTCAACAACTCCTCCCATTGCTGTTGAGGTTGTTGCTGCTGCAGCCACTGCAGACTCTGCTGCTGCGTCGGCAGCGGGAGATTGACTATCTGGCAGCGGGAACGGATTGTCGCCGCCAGATGCCTGACATGCTCGGTGACAAGGATTATGTGATTATTTGCCGCAGGCTCTTCCAGTGTCTTCAGCAGGCTGTTTGCGGCCTCGCTGGTCATCGCATCAGCAGGCATAATCAAACACACACGGCAATCCGAAATCTGTGGCGTCAACGTTGCATCCTGTATGAATTCACGGACAGCATCCACCTGTATGGTTTTTTTCTCCTCCTGTGGTACAAGAAGCACTAGATCGGGATGATTTCCCGCCGCCAGCAAGAGGCAGGAGTGACACTTTCCACAAGCTCTGCCATGATGCTGCGCGCCATCTTCAGATCTATTCGCTGTGCATAACACTCCTTCCGCAAAGCGCAGCGCAAAGTGTTTTTTGCCGCACTCGGCAGGGCCATTGAAGAGCAGCCCATGCGGAAGCCTGCCCCTCTCCCGGTATTTCTGGAGCAGCGCCCAGCTCTGCTGCTGCCATGGATAGGGGCCCTGGTTATCCACGGGTCATGCCGATTCAAGAAATGGGGCGAGTACAACCTTTATCTGCTGCTGCACCTGCTCCAGAGGCAATGATGCATCCACCACTTTTACGCGCTGCGGATCTTTCCCGGCGATTTGCAGATAAGCTGCACGCACCCGCTCAAAGAAATCCAACTTCTCTTTCTCGAAGCGATCTGGCGCAGAGCGCTGTCCGGCCCGTTCAAGGCCCATCTCCACAGGAAGGTCCAGCAGTATGGTCAAATCCGGCCTGCGTTCACCCTGCACCAGGGTTTCCAGCACGGAAATTACTGCGCTGTCGAGATTTCGGCCGCCACCCTGATAGGCATAGGTTGCATCAGTAAATCGATCGCAAATCACCCACTCTCCGCGCTCGAGCGCAGGCAGGATTTTACTCTGCAGATGCTGCGCGCGCGCAGCAAACATCAGCAGCAATTCCGCCTTGAAAGACATGCCGTCATGCTGATGGCCCAGCAGCAGTTCGCGCAATGATTCACCCAGCGGCGTTCCACCGGGTTCACGCGTCAACATGACCGGCTTTCCGGAGTTTTTCAGCAGCATCTCGGCATAGCTGATATTGCTGCTCTTTCCTGCCCCCTCGATCCCTTCAAAGGTGACAAAACTTCCCGGCTTCAATGCTTGTTCCGGTTGATCTGATACTTTTGCACTGCCTGGTTATGCTCTTTCAATGTTGCGGAGAAGTAGTGTCCACCCTGGCCTGTCGCCACAAAATAGAGGGCGTCGCCATCTGCCGGATGCAACGCGGCATGAATGGCTTCCCTGCCTGGAAGCGCAATTGGAGTAGGAGTCAGGCCTGCATGCACATAAGTATTATAGGGGGTGTCTGTGCGCAGGTCCTTTCGCCGGATATTGCCGTCATAGGATTCCCCCATGCCATAAATCACTGTGGGGTCAGTCTGCAGCCGCATTCTTTTTTGCAGCCGCCGCGTAAACACACCTGCAACCTGCTTGCGTTCATCCGCGACACCTGTCTCCTTTTCAACGATGGAAGCAAGAATCAATGCTTCATAGGGAGTTTTGATCGGGAGTCCCTGCGCTCTCTCCCGCCACTCTTGCGCCAGCACCTTCTCCATTCGCTGATATGCCCGCTTCAGGATCTCTGCATCAGTCGTTCCCCGGGGAAACAGGTAGGTATCCGGGAAAAAACGTCCTTCCGGATATACCCCTGCATGTCCCAGCCGGTCCATGATTTGCTCGGTGCTGAGGCTCATCAAAGTCTGCACGATCATTGGGTGAATACGCACCGCGGCCAAAGCCTGCTTGAAAGTCCATCCTTCAATCAGGGTTAATGAATACTCAAGCACCTTCCCCCTGACCAGTTGATCAAGCAGCATCACGGGCGTGGTTTTCGCCAGGATCATGTACTCGCCTGCCTTGATTTTAGTGGATACTCCCATATCCAGAGCAAGTGCACGCAGATAGAATGGCTGCCGCAGTATTCCCTTCTCAGAGAGATCTTTGGCGACCTCGATCAGTGAAGTCCCCGGCTTGACCTGAAAATTGACTCCCAGGCCGGAGATTTGCAGTGGTGCGCTGCGAAAACGCTGATAATCATGCCACAGCCAGTAACCTGCAGCAGAAAGCATGACAATCAATAACAGCAGGGCAACAATAACCCCGCCTTGTTGTTTAGTTGTTGTATTCATAATTTAGTGAAACCGGGTCTCAAACTGACAAGGCGTGAAAGCCCTCTTAAATCTCTCACATTCGTTCGAGATAACAAAAACTCAATATTTATGAGTTTTGCAAGAGGTTCAATAGATGTTGATCATTCAAGGATGTCCAGTACAGTGAGCAAGTGTCAAGAGAGCAACTGCTGTATCGCATTACGTATTTTTAACGGCACGGCATCGACATCCATGCGTCTCCCTGAAAATTCCCTGACAGCCGTCAATCCCAGCGCATTGCTGAGAAACATCGCCTGCGCTGACATCAACATTTCAGGCGTTTCCCTGACTTCGCGCACTCTCATGCCGAAATGTTCAGCCTGCTCGATCACTTCGGCACGCATCACCCCGCTGACACCACAGCGGTCGAGCAAAGGTGTATACAGAACCCCCTGCTTCAACCAGAAGAGATTACTCATCAGCGCTTCAACCATGAAACCATCAGCATCACACAGGAGGCCGTCCTGAAACCCTGCTTTCCCGATCTCTGCTGCCGCTATCACCTGCTCAAGCCGGTTCAGGGTTTTCAATCCGGCAAGTGGGGAACCTGTTGCCAGCCGGGTTTGACAGCAATGCAGGACAATACCTTCGAAACCCGGTTGTTGTGCCCGTTGAGGCCAGTCCCGGATATAGAGGATGCGTGTGGCGTCACCTTCCCGGGGGAAATAGGCGGAACCATGCACTCCACGGGTAATGATGATTTTTACAACATGCCTGCCGGAAAGCGCATCATCGGAGTGGAGAAGCTGACGAGCCTCATGAGCAAGCCTGTCCGCATCCTGCCGGGGAAGTGCAAGAGCCATGCAACCGGCAGAAAGACGCGCCATGTGACGATCCCACAATGGAGCTTTGCCATGAATGAAGGCGATGGTCTCGAAGACCCCGTCTCCATATTGCAAGCCACGGTCAAGAACAGCAACCGAGTCGCCGCTGTGACCGTTAATCAGCAACAATCAATCCCTATAGCGTTTGAAAACCAGTGTGCCGTTGGTGCCGCCAAAACCGAAAGAGTTGGACATGGTGACGTTCAGCTCCATTTCACGGGCCGTGTTCGGCACATAATCGAGATCACACTCGGGATCGGGAGTCGTGTAGTTGATGGTTGGAGGAACAACCTGGTCCTGAAGAGCCAGTGCTGCAAAAATCGCTTCTACACCCCCGGCTGCTCCCAGCAGGTGGCCAATCATCGATTTGGTTGAACTGACACAGAGTTTTTTCGCATGCTCGCCAAAGGCGGATTTAATACCATTGGTTTCAGCCGCATCACCTGCAGGAGTGGATGTCCCGTGTGCATTGATATAGTCCACATCTTCCCTGTTCAAACCGGCATCTTCCAGGGCCAGTTCCATACAGCGTCCAGCTCCGGCGCCATTCGGTGAAGGCGAGGTCATGTGGAAGGCATCGGAATTCATCGCCACGCCGCTGATCTCGGCGTAAATTTTGGCGCCGCGCGCGCGCGCATGCTCAAGCTCTTCGACCATCATGACACCGGCGCCATCTCCGAGGACGAAGCCATCACGATCCTTGTCCCATGGACGGCTGGCCGCCTGCGGGTCGTCATTTCGCGTCGACAACGCCCTTGCAGCCGCAAATCCGCCGATACCAATCGGTGTCGTTGCATACTCCGAACCACCTGCAACCATTGCGTCGACTGTGCCATATTGAATCATACGCACTGCATCGCCAATGTTGTGGGCGCCGGTACTGCAGGCGGAGACGATCGCAATATTCGGCCCCTTGTATCCATACATGATGGAGAGGTTGCCGGCTACCATATTGATAATCGCCGAAGGAACGAAAAAGGGAGAGATTCTGCGTGGTCCCTTCTCAAGATAAGTGTGATAATTGTTTTCAATGGTGTAGATGCCGCCGATACCGGCGCCAATCGCCACACCGATGCGCTCGGCGTTCTCTTCCGTTGTCTCCAGTCCGGAATCCCGTATTGCCTGGATACCCGCTGCCATTCCGTAGTGAATGAAGGGATCCATTTTGCGCGACTCTTTCAAAGAGATGTATTCAGTGATATCAAAATCTTCGATGGTGCCGCCAAAACGCACACTGAATTTGGAAATATCGAAGCTGGTTACCGGACGGATACCGCTCTTGCCTGCAAGAATACTCTCCCAGGTTGTTTTCACATCATTTCCCACCGGTGTGACCAGGCCAAGACCTGTCACCACTACCCTGCGTTTAGACATGTGGAATACACCTCATTCATGAACCGGCATGCAGCATGCTGCTGTAATGCCATCTATTCGAAAGGCCGCTGATCTCAATCACAGAAGCAGCAGCCTCCCGGACATTTTTCTTCCAGATTTAAATCAGCTGGCTGCGTTGATATAGTCAACCGCCTGCTTAACAGTGGTAATGGTCTCTGCCTTGTCATCAGGAATTTCTGTCTCGAACTCCTCCTCCAGAGCCATAACCAACTCAACTGTATCCAGTGAGTCGGCACCCAGATCGTCAATAAAAGAGGCGTCAGAAGTGACCTCCTCCTCTTTTACGCCCAACTGCTCAACAACGATCTTGCGTACACGTTCTTCAATACTCATTTTATAAACTTCCTCTTTTAGGATATCAAGGTTGTGCCAGATTGATGTCTGGCTGTTATTTTCAGAGCGTTCAAATCAGCCCGGAGAAAAATCTTAGTACATTGTATTGTGATTTTCCGGCACGTCAATGCAGGGAAAACCCTCGGGAGCTATCACGCCATATACATCCCGCCATTGACATGCAGTGTCTCCCCGGTCACATAGCCGGCAGGTTCCGATGCCAGAAAGGCAACAACTGCAGCTATCTCTTGCGGAGAACCAAGGCGGCCAAGCGGAATTGTACCAAGTAATGCCTTGCGCTGCTCATCCGGTAAATCCCGGGTCATATCCGTATCAATAAATCCCGGCGCAACCGCGTTGACGGTAATTCCGCGACTGCCCACTTCACGCGCCAGGGATTTGCTGAAACCAAAAATACCTGCTTTGGCAGCTGAATAGTTAGTCTGCCCGGCATTCCCCGAAGCTCCGACAACAGATGCGATATTGATGATACGTCCGAAGCGGGCCTTCATCATGCCGCGCAGACAGGCTTTGGAAACGCGATAGACAGAAGTCAGATTGGTATCGATGATCGCCTGCCACTCCTCCTCTTTCATGCGCATGAGAAGGTTATCACGCGTTATCCCGGCATTATTCACCAGGATTGCCGGCGCAGCATAGGTTTCACCGATTGCCTTGATGACCGCGTCGACCGACTCGGGGTCTGTGACATCGAGGCGCATACCCTCTCCTCGTATTCCCAGCTCCTGTAGATGCGCAGAGATAGCGGCTGCGCCTTTCCCGGTCGTGGCGGTGCCTATCACGGTGCAACCATTTATTCCCAGCGCATCGGCAATTGCCTGACCAATGCCACGGCTCGCGCCTGTGACTAATGCAATTCGTTGTTCACTCATTGGTTGACTCCAGTAAATCATCAAAACCCTGCGGCTCAAACAAAGCCACTGCTTTCAGCTTGCGATCGATGCGCCGCGCCAGCCCTGTGAGGACTTTACCAGGCCCCGCCTCCACCAGCATCCCGACACCGTCGGCTTGCATTTTTTGCACTGTCTCGACCCAGCGAACAGGTGCGTAGAGTTGCTCGACCAGATGCTGACGAATCTCCTCTGCATCACTCTCGGATGTCACTGATACATTATGGATCACTGTAATCCCGGGGGGGGCGATGGCGACATCTGCAAGTTTCAACTGCAGCTTCACAGCCGCCGGTTTCATCAATGCGCAATGCGACGGCACACTCACAGGAAGAGGGATGGCGCGCCTGGCACCGGCCTCTTTTGCAAGCTCCATGGCGCGTTCGACCGCCGCTGCAGACCCGGCAATCACCACCTGCCCCGGGGAGTTGAAATTGACTGCCTCAACCACATTTCCTTCGGCTGCCTGATCGCAAAGCGTACGCACCTGCTCATCATCGAGACCAAGAATTGCCGCCATGGCGCCCTCGCCCTTCGGCACGGCTTCCTGCATCAGGCGGCCGCGTTCCGCCACCAGTGCAGCCGCATCGCCAAAAGAGATCGCTCCGGCACACACCAGCGCTGTATATTCTCCCAAACTGTGACCGGCCATCATCACAGGCGACGCCCCCTGCAACTGCTGCCAGACACGCCACACGGCAACGCCGGCCGCCAGCATGGCAGGCTGGGTATTGAATGTCTGGTTCAAATCTTCTGCCGGGCCATTACTGGCGAGCGCCCACAGATCGACACTCACTGCATCTGACGCCTCTTCAAAGGTTTGCTGCACAGTTGCATGACTCTGCGCCAGCTTGTCGAGCATACCGACAGACTGGGATCCCTGACCGGGAAAGACAAAAGCAATTTGTTGAGTCATTTTATCTGCTTCTCTTTTTGAATCTATGCGGGTTTTCAATGATTAGACGGGGGGAAAATTCCGT
>JADWMH010000157.1 GCA_015767355.1 Gammaproteobacteria bacterium | reverse complement strand
TTGCTGATGTCTCTCTCCACACAACTCTTTGCAGATGATGTAGTGACGGTAAAGACGATAGGGCTCGAACTGGCGCGTGATCTTGTCAGTGAAAGCATTACTGAGTGTCGTAAAATGGGCTATCAGGTGAGTGCCGTGGTGGTTGATCGTAATGGAAATCTGCGCGCTGCCCTGCGTGATGACCGGGCTTCGCGTTTTACACTGCAGATTGCCGAGGAGAAGGCCAATTCTGTAATTTTGTCAGGAACGGATTCCGGTGCATTCCGTCAAAATCGTGGTGATATCAGACCTGAGTTGAATCATATGGACGGCATTATTATCATGCAGGGCGGGGTGCAGATCACAGCATCCGGAAGCCGTATCGGTGCGCTGGGAATCAGCGGTGCGCCCGGAGGTGAAAAGGATGAGATCTGTGCATTGAAAGCGATCGAGAATCTCGAAGAGCGTCTGCAATTTGCTGAGTGACTCTTCTGCATTCAGGCATGAATGCCGTTATGCTTCCCGTTATGTTGTTTGTCAGCCTGCAGGCCAAGGCGCTCATATTCGGCGATCACCTGGGCGCCGAACAGCAGGATCATGCCGGCTACTTCAAGGCTGATCAGCACCACGATTGCTGTACCCAGGGAGCCATAGACGACGTTGACCAGCGACAGAGTTGAAAAATACCACACCAGGATATGGCGCATCACTTCCCATAGAATTGCTGCTGTTACCCCGCCAACCAGGGCGTGACGAATGGAGAGATTCCCGAGGGGCATGACCAGGTAGAAAGAGGTTAACAGCAGAATCTGTCCCGTCAGGCCGATAATATAGAGTGTAACTCTGGAGATGCCCTGCAGAGACCAGGTGTTTCCAAGCAGCGACAACTCCCTGGTTTCGACACCCGCCATGATGCCTGCTATCAACGTCATCAGAAAAAAGCCGATGCCCATCACCAGGATGTAGATATAGGGCAGTATGGCTGAGACCAGGAAGTGGCGGCGATGAATGGCGACACGATGGTGAAAAATGAATGAGATGGCATTTTCCAGCACGGTAAATGCCATTGAACTGAAGAACAGCAGTGCACCGACCAGCACCCAGCTGATGACATGCCTGTTGTTGAGAAATTGTGACATCTGCTCGACGATGACATCAGCATGGGCGGGTACGATCACTTCGATATTTTGTCTCAGTGTTTGCAGCAGCAGATCTGTTCCCACAAAATGAGACAGCGCCATCAGGATCAAAGTAAGCAGTGGAATGATGGAGAGCAGGGCATAATAGGCGACAGCGCCGGAGAGCAGCAGTCCCTGGTTCGCCTTGAAGCCTTTGAGAACCTGCCACATGAAGCGCAGCGGGTATTTCAGGACCTGCTTGTAAGGTGGTGGTTTAGTCACCATGCCGAATTCCCCTGTTCGTCAATACAAAGAGCATAGTAATCTGCAACTGTATGACTGCAAGAATGAGATTGCCACGCTGCGCTCGCAATGACGGGGTGCTGCGCTTCTCTAACTACTGCCGATCACAAGCTCCAGTCTCTCCGGGCCGGTTAATTTAATCTCTTCCCTGGGGTCAATGGTGACTTCAACGCCGATGATTCCGGGTTCGACCGGCAGTTCCCGTCCACTGCGATCGACCAGTGTTACAAGTGTGACCGACCTGGGGCGTCCATAATCGAAAATTTCATTGAGGGCAGCGCGGATTGTTCTTCCAGTATGCAGCACATCATCGACCAGAACGATGTGACGGTCATCCACATCGAAATCGATCTGTGACGGGCGGACTTCCGGGTTCAGCCCTATCCGGCTGAAGTCATCCCGATAGAAGGAGATGTCGATGATGCCGAGAGGCGGATCGATGTGCAGCAGTTGATGCAGTCGCTGCGCTACCCAGATGCCGCCGGTGTGAATGCCGATCATGGCGGCATCTTCACGCGCCCTGTTTTCAAGGTTAATCGAGAGTTTTCTGGCCATGCCGTCGATCACGCTGATGATGGCATCGTGTCCCATAAAGAAGTGTGTCTGTTGCGTCATTGCCTTAACCATGTTTCCAGGATGAGTGTTGCCGCCAGGGCATCGAGTCTACCGTCGCGTTTGTCCTGTGTGCGCAGGATGGAGGCAGCTTCGCGCGTTGTCAGCCGCTCGTCGATCATGTGGACCGGGAGATGGTATCTGCCATGCAACTGGCGGGCGAAGCGTTTTGCCTTGCCGGCAACCTCTGATTCATTATCATCCATATCGAAGGGTAAGCCAACCACCAGTTCCATGGGCTGCCACTCGGCAATCAGTTGTGCTATACCATCCCAGTCAGGTTTGTGCATTTTGGCGTGCAGGGTTGTCAGCGGTGTTGCGCTTTGCAGCAGTGTCTGGCCGACAGCGACCCCAATGTGTTTGATGCCGTAGTCAAAACCCAGCAGAGTGATGTTGCCCGATGCTGCGGCGGTCATTCAGGCATGACCGGTCTCGGTGCTGAGCAGCGAAAGATCGACCCCCAGGTCACTGGCTGCAGCTTGCCAGCGCTGCGATGCCGGCTGGTCAAAAATAATAGCGTTGTCGGCAGGTCCGCTCAGCCATGCATTTGCGGCAAGCTCCTGTTCGAGTTGCCCCGGTGACCAGCCTGCATAGCCCAGCGCAAGGAGCCTCTTTTCAGGTCCTTCACCACGTGCGATCGCCTGCAGAATATCTCGTGAGGTGGTGATGCTGATACCGTCTTTGACGACCAGTGTCGAGTCCCATCTGGTGGAACTGCTCTCATGCAGCACAAAGCCCCTGTCGCTGCTGACCGGCCCCCCCAGATAGATGATGCTGTTCTCCAGCCTGGATATGGGGTGATCGATATCCAGCTGTTCGAGGATCTCCGACATGGGTATATCAAGCGGTGAATTGATGATGATCCCCATGGCTCCATGTTCACTGGTGTGCTCACAGATGTAGGTCACGGTTTTCTCGAAATTCGGGTCATGCAGCCCCGGCATCGCTATGAGAAAATGGTTTGTAAGGTTTGTATATTGCATTGATATTAACGAATATTATTAACTGAGTCCACATTCAATTCCCGTCCTTGCGGTTGAAAGCGCCATGTGCGAATAATGTCCAGTATATCGGTTTTCGCCCTGATGCTGTCGGGAAAAGGTGGAAATGGCGCTGCTGAGCGCGCAATATTCAGCGCTGATTCATTGACCAGTGACGATTTCGAGGGTTGCAGAATGCGGATCTTTTCCACGCTGCCGTCAAATCTGACTGCTATGTGGACAACGACACTGCCTTCGGCTCCCACGGGATAGTTGAGGTTTCCATGCGCTTCAATTTTGCGCCGCCACTGCTCCATGTAGGCGGCATAGATGTGTTCACTGGTTGCCGCCGCGATTGCCTTACGACGGTTGAATTTTGCAAAAGCCTCTGTCTTGCTGCCAAGTTCGGCTTCCAGTTGATGGATCTCCTGCGAGAGATTTGCGAGTAAATCGGAGGGAGAGGAATGTTCTCCCGACGGGCTGTTGTCAGTGTATGTTTCACTGATGCTGAAAAAGGAGGGCCTGGTGATGGTGAGTCGTGGTGTCCCGGCATCCGGGTTCTGCGCACTCTCCTGCCGGGAAGGGGATGATTCAGAGCGGTTGACATCGTTGGTGTGTATGTCGATGTTGTCTTCCAGTTCAGCGCCAAGCGTAGGCTTGAATGCCTTGTCAATATTGCCGCCGCCAGACTGATTAGCCTGTGCGTAAAAATCGGCGTTCTCCTGTTCCTCGGGATCTGATTGTGTGGCAACAGTCACCTCCAGTGATTGCAGGCGGGAATTGATGTTTTCCTGTGTCAATTCAAAGTCGATAGTCAGGATCACTATGCCATGAATTGCCAGCGCCAGGATCAGCGTGTTCGTCAATGTGACGTCAAAGTTGGGCAGGCGCAATATGTTCATATTACTTCACTGCTCCGAACGAGGTCAAACCTCAGCACTAACGAGGCATAAGGGACTTTAGTTTCTCGCAAAGACGCAAAGCACGCCAAGAACACCCCTTTGCGTCTTTGCGTTTTTGCGAGAGTCATGAATGGATTGTATTCATTTGTAAAGATGTTGGGCGCTCAAGGATTACAAGTTTGGAGGAACGGTTTTTCTCTGCAGGGTGGAGATTTCAAGATCCGGACTGATTTGTGTGAAATCAAGACGATCATGCATGCTTGTGCTGAGGTGGATTTTGCCCGTGTTATCGATGAGAAGAACCTCGTCGACACCCATCTCTATGGCTGTCTGCTGCCACAGCCGCGGACCCGCGACAAAAATCGCCTGCGCCGCAGCACTGGCAAGCGTGGCATCCCGGTGGAGCACTGTGACGGAAGTGGTATGCTCGACAGGAGCATGGGTTGCAGGATCAAAGACCGGGTAGTTGAGGGGGCTGCTGGCGATGGATTGTGCGCGGTAACTGCCTAGCGTCATGACAGATTCTCCCTGCGCGATATTGATGGTTGCCAGCACGCCGGTGTTATCCCCTCTCGGGATACCAATATTCCAGGGTTCTCCCGAACGTGTGCCAACCGCCTTGAAATCGCCACCAAGGTTGATGATGGCATTATAGATGCCGTTCTCCTTCAGTGATTTCGCAAACATCTCCAGACTGTATCCCTTGCCGAGCAGGCCAAAATCGAACATGACGTTGGGGTTGTCTGTTTGCAGTCTGAAATCATTAATGCTGACATCTGATGAGCGTGGAGGAGGCAGCAGGGATTCACCTGATGCAGCTGCCAGCGAAGTTTTAGTCGCTGATGCAGCTTCAAGCCCCTGGTTGTTGTAATAACCCCAGGAGTACAAATATTTCCCTCTTGCAGCATCATACTTGCCGTTGCTCAGCTGCGCATATTTCTGGCTCAGTCTGATCATGGGGATGATGGAGGGCGGAGCGGAAAACTGCTTGCCGCTGGCGAGCAGCGTGTTGGTGCGCCGCAGTGTGCCACTTCGCCGGGGATTCCAGTACTTCTCGATATAGAGACTATCCTCTTTGAGCTGAGAAAAGATACGCAGCGCCCTGACTTTCGAGGTGCTGGTGATTGCGATATGAATACGTTCACCCGCAACCGTGAAAGTGGTGGAGTAGACCGGATCATTTTTTGTGCAGGCAGGCAGAGACATGAGGCTGGCTGTCATCAGGATTGGAGCAATATACTGTCTATAGTTAAACATTATTTTCTATAATATCAAATAAT
>JADWMH010000156.1 GCA_015767355.1 Gammaproteobacteria bacterium | reverse complement strand
GTTCGTGGTCAGGAATATCTATCAGAGAGGCGACCTGACCTGGCTGCTGAAGGGCGGCGGGATTATCGGCAAACAGGATGTTCCTTCAAATTTTTTCAACATGGGTGAGAAGAGCCTGTTCTGGCTGCTGATCATCGTTGGCGGACTCATAGCTCTCTCCGGGGCTGTGCTGCTGTTCCCTGTTTTTGGACAGGGGCGCGGTATCATGGAACTCTCACATGTCATTCATGCAATTACCGCAGTTTTTATGATAGCGGCCATTATCGGGCACATCTATATCGGCACGATCGGTATGCAGGGCGCCATCGAGGGGATGACCAGCGGCTATTGCGATCTCAACTGGGCTAAAGACCACCACTCGTGGTGGGCACAGCGGTGCATCGACGAGGGTAAGGTTATACCCAAGCAGCAGGGTGTCGATGGAGATGGCGGCGATCAGGATTCCGCTTCCCGGGAGGCAGGAAAATGATTGCACAACTGATTGACGGCCCGCTGTGGTATTTCTCGTTTACGATTTTTGTGCTGGGCGTGTTGTGGCGCATCTTTATGATCCTGCGCGCAGGCGTCAAAAAAGATCTGGCTGTACCCAGGGAAGGCGGGGGAGCCGGAGCCTTGCGTGCGATTTTCAGCCGCTTTGTGCCTGAACGCACTGTCCGGCGGCATGGAAAGGTTCAGCTGGTCGCCGGTTACATGTTTCACCTGGGGTTGTTTGCGCTGCTTTTTCTGGCGAGGCCCCATGTCGATTTTTTCGCCGAGCGCATGACCGGTTTTGGCTGGTGGTCCATGCCCTACTGGGCCTTCATCGTTGCCGCCGAGGTTGCATTTGCCGGTTTGATCATGCTGTGGCTCTATCGCCTGCTGAACCCGGTGACGCGCCTGCTCTCCAGCGCGGATGATTACATAGGGACAGTGCTGGTGTTTCTGGTGATGCTGAGCGGTTGCCTGGCCCTGGCGCAGTCGGTCGAGGCTCTGCGCCTGCTTCACCTGTTTCTGGCCGAGCTGCTGCTGATCTACTTTCCGTTCAGCAATCTGATGCACGCATTTACCTTCGCCTTCAGCCGTGGGTACACCGGGGCGACCATGGGACGCAAGGGAATCAGGGCATGAACCGGGAGAAGAATCGATGAGTGAACAATTTGAACAGGGTGTAGCCGAGCTTGGCAAACAGATTGATGCAAGGATTTCATCCTATTTTTCGAGCTGCGTTCACTGCGGCCTGTGCGCCGAGGCATGTCTCTTCTACACTGAAACCGGGGATCCGCGTTACACTCCCATCTACAAGCTGGAGCCGATGAAAAAGTTGTGGCGTCAGGAGCATACGATCAGCGGCAAGCTGGCTAAAACATTTGGATTGTCGAAACCGTTGCAGGAGCAGGATTTCGCCGACTGGGAAGAGCTGGTCTACGACAGCTGCACCCTGTGCGGACGCTGTTCGATGGTGTGTCCGGTAGGCAACGATATCACCTACATGATCAGCAAGGAGCGGGAGGGGTTTTCCAGGGCAGGTTATGCGCCTGAAGGCCTCAAGGGCGCCACGCAACGCGCGCTCGAAATCGGCAGCCCCATGGGAGTGACACTGAAAACCGTCCTGGCTACCCTGGCGCATGTGGAAAAGAACACCGGTTTGAGCGTTTCGGTGGATCAGCAGGGCGCAGACTATATGACGCTCTTCTCCTCGATGGAAGTGGTCAACTTCCCCGAATATATCGAGAGCATAGCCCGTATTTTTGATGCAGGCGGGGTCTCCTGGACGATCAGCAGCAAGGCATTCGAGGCGACCAACAGCGGCATCCAGATTGGCAACAGCGACAATGCGGCGGAAATCGTGAATCGCGTAGTAACCGCAGCAGAGGAGTTGGGTGTCAAATACGTCATCAGCCCCGAGTGCGGACACGCCTATACCTCGATTCGCTGGGCCGGGCCGAATCTTATCGGCCGGCCCTATACGTTCAAGGTTATCCACATTCTTGAGTTGCTGGAGCAGTTGAAACAGCAGGGGCGCATAAAATTCAACGGTAAAACAGACGAGCCGGTGACATTCCATGATCCCTGTCAGATTGTCCGTCGCGGCGGTGTCGTGGAACCGCAGCGGGATCTACTCAACAGCGTGGCCGAAAATTTCGTGGAGATGACCGATCACGGCGTCATGAACTGGTGTTGCGGCGGGGGAGGCGGCGTCAGCGCCAACGAGCGCGCCGATGAGTTGCGAGCCAAGGCATTTGACCGCAAGCGCAGGCAGATTGAAGAGACCGGAGTAGATACTGTTGTAACAGCCTGCGCCAACTGCCGTATGATGCTGGAGGACGGCATCGAGGAAAACGAGATGGAGACGACGGTTATCGGGCTGACCGAACTGATTGCCGACTATCTTGTTACTGATGCGAAAGAGCAACCTGAGGTGAGATGACATGTCGAATATCAATAATGACACTGAACTGCGACAAGCGCTGAAACAACTGGATCACAAGCAACTGCGTGAAGCAGGCGCTGACTTCGTCGGCAGTGTGCTGCATTTGTGCAGTGATCAACGCGTTTCGCATGCGGTTGACGTGGCCAGAAACAGCGATGCTTCCGATGACGAACTGCTGGCCGCATACAAATCGGCCAGGGTGGCGACGGTTGACAGTCGTACTCGCTGCGGCGCCGACTGCAACTGGGAAGAGCAGGCGGCGCACTTCGTGGCGCGTGGATCAGCCGCCATGGTGGCGCCGGAAGGAGTGTGCAAGGCGGCTGATCCACCATGGCAGGTGGTGATGAGCTGTCGCATGGCGCAAAATTGCGCGCTGATCGCCGCAGACGATGACTCTATCAATGACGAGAGTGAAAATCAGTATCGCATCATGAATGATTATTTGAATTCGTAAGGAGTTTTCCAAAAATAAGTTGCCGATATCGCGCAGCAATGTTGTTCGTATTCAAGGCGCAGCAAGAGGCGCATAGCAGGGTTATGTAACTTTTGCTACAACGCAGAAGACGGACAACAGGGTAAGCAGGATCGGTAAGTTATTTTGGGGCACCTCCTAAGTTCTCAATTGTAAGTCGCCCGCCTTTGTGTGATACTTTTCAGTACATCCATTTGATTTGGACTGCTGCCCACCATGACACGCACGCTGGTACTCGGCATTGGAAATACCCTGCTTTCTGACGAAGGCGTTGGTATCCATGTGATCGATTACCTGCAGCAACAGCATCCGCCCGCTGCAGGGGTTACCTATCTGGATGGCGGCACCCTGAGTTTCACCCTTGCTGGCGAGATCGAAGATGCTGACAACCTCATTGTAGTGGATGCGGCTCAGTTGGGTGAACAACCCGGTGCGGTGCAGTGCATGACAGGCGCCGGCATGGATCACTTCCTCGGTACTGCCAAACGCAGCGTACACGAAGTCGGACTGCTGGATCTGTTGGATATCGCCAGGCTCACCGAGACCCTGCCTGAAAACCGCGCCCTGGTCGGTATTCAACCGGATCTCATCGACTGGGGCGAGCAGCCGACTGCTGCCGTATCCTCAGCCATTCCCATCGCAGCAAATCATATCAACGACCTCATTTCGGCCTGGCATCAACCTGACAGCCAGGATCGGCAAGTTCAGGGGGCTGCGTGAATCCTATAGATAGCAGTCTGAAGGTTGAAATTGGCGGTTATCACAGCGGTAATGTCCCGCCCCTGCTGCATGAAATCCGTCACGCCTTGCGCAACCTGCTGGACAATGGTGAAACTACCACCATCGACCTGCGCGGCCTGCCCATGGCTCCGGGTGAACAGCAGCAGTTGCTGGAGATTCTGGGAAAGGGAGAGGTCAGCGCCCACCTGGATGCGCTGGGCAGGAGTGAAATTATCGAGTCAAGCTACGCCGGCGTGTGGCTGATCATCCACTATAATAGTAACAATGAGGTGATGGGGAAATTTATCGAAATCACCCGCATGCCTGCCATACTGGAGGCGCAGACCGCTGATATGGAAGAGTCGCTGGCTACATTGCAAATGAGGTTGGAGGAGATCTGACATTATGAATAATGACAAACCCCTGGGACAAGCGTTAAGAGAGCAAGGCGTCAGCCGGCGAGGCTTTCTCAAGTTTTGCGCTGCGACGGCGTCGATGATGGCGCTGCCGCCGTCGATGGTTCCCGCCATTGCCAAAGCACTGGAGAGCGCCAGGCGTCCATCGGTGATCTGGCTCTCGTTTCAGGAGTGTACCGGCTGCACCGAGTCGCTGACCCGCTCCCATGCCCCCACACTGGAAGGTCTCATATTCGACAACATATCGCTGGATTATCACCACACCCTGCAGGCGGCGTCCGGAGAGGCGGCGGAAGCAGCCAGGGAGGCGGCCATGGAGGAGAACAAAGGCAAGTACCTGCTGGTGGTCGATGGCTCCATACCACTGGGCAATCCCGGTTACTCTACCATCGCCGGCATCAGCAATCTGGAGATGCTCAAGGAGGTGGCCGAACATGCAGCGGCAATTATTGCCGTAGGCACCTGCGCCGCCTACGGCGGCCTGCCACATGCCAAACCCAACCCGACCGGCGCTGTTTCAGTAACGGATATCATCAAGGATAAGCCGATTGTGAATGTACCGGGCTGTCCGCCGATTCCGGTCGTCATCACCGGAGTGCTGGCGCATTTTCTCACCTTCGGCAAGCTGCCGGAACTTGATCACCTGGCTCGGCCGCTCGCCTTCTACGGCAACAACATTCATGATCGCTGCTACCGCAGACCTTTTTATGACAAGGGACTGTTCGCCAACACATTTGACGACGAAGGCGCTAAAAAGGGGTGGTGCCTGTTTAAACTCGGATGCAAGGGACCTGTCACCTATAACGCCTGCGCCACCACCAAGTGGAATGACGGCACCAGCTTCCCCATCGAGGCGGGCCATGGCTGCCTGGGCTGCTCGGAGCCGAATTTTTGGGATATGGGGGGTTTTTACAATGCGCTCTCTGAATCCACCATGGACCTCGGCAGGACTGCAGCCGTGGGTATCGCTGCCGGAGCAGTCGCAGGCGCTGCAAGCGGTCTGCTTAACCGGCGGAAGAAGAGTCAGGCGGTTGCAGCTCATGAAACAGTGACCGTGAATGATCTGCAACGGGAGGAGAAATCATGAACTCGGCTGAATTTCTGCTGTGGGTGCGCGGCCCCGGACTGAATATTGCGCTCGCCATCTTTACCATCGGCATGC
>JADWMH010000155.1 GCA_015767355.1 Gammaproteobacteria bacterium | reverse complement strand
AATGTCATGACCCATCCGCATTTGGGGAGTAAGCATGTTTTTTTACTTAAGCAGTGGTCACCGTGCTGTGATCACCGCGACACTCTTTTTCTCTCTGCTCTGCATTGCCGGTATGAGTCTGGCGGCACAGGAGACTTCCTCCCAAAAACCATCCACCTCCACCGCTGATCACAGCAAGTTCGAGGAGTTGCAGCAACCCTTCGCTACCGGCCCTGACGTCACCAAAGCCTGCCTGGGCTGTCATACCGAGGCCAGCAAGCAACTGCACAAAACCAAGCACTGGAACTGGCAGTTCACCAATCCTGATACCGGCGAAGTCGTCGGGAAGAAAAGCATCATCAACAACTACTGCCTGGCCATCGCCAGCAACGAGGCGCGCTGCACCAGTTGCCATATCGGCTATGGCTGGAAGGATGACAGCTTCGATTTCACCTCGGAGGTGAATGTCGACTGCCTCATCTGTCACGACACCACCGACACCTATAAAAAATTCCCCACCGCCGCAGGCCACCCCAACTACAAGGAGAAAATTTTTCCCAAGGGGAGTAAAAAGGTGTGGAAAGTCGCCGATCTCTCCAGGGTTGCTCAGAGTGTCGGCAAAGCCCGGCGTGAAAACTGCGGCGCCTGCCACTTCTATGGCGGTGGCGGCGACGGCGTCAAGCATGGCGATCTGGACTCATCCATGACCAACCCGGATAAAAATCTGGATGTACACATGGGCGTCGATGGACTCAATTTCACATGCAGCGAATGCCACACTTCCGACGGCCATGATATCAAGGGAAGCCGCTACAACATCGTCGCCAAGGATACGCACGGCATCGACATCCCCGGGCGGGACGACTACAGCCGCGCCACTTGTGAATCCTGCCACGGCGCGACACCGCATGCGACGACGCTAAACAATAAAATCAACGACCATACCGACAAGGTCGCCTGTGCAACCTGCCATATCCCTACCTACGCAAAGGGCGGCGTCGCCTCCAAGTTATGGTGGGATTGGTCGAGCGCCGGAAAAAAAGACGCTGACGGCAAACCCATCAAGCTCAAAAACAAGCAGGGGCATGTCACCTATGTGACCAAGAAGGGCGACTTCAAATGGGGTGAAAATTTGCAGCCTGAATACGCCTGGTTGTCAGGAAATGTCCGCTACAAGCAACTGGACGAGGTCATCGATCCAAATGAAGTAGTGAAGTTGAATACATTCTCCGGCTCCTACGACGACCCCGACGCGCGCATCTGGCCGTTCAAGGTGATGCGCGGCAAGCAACCCTATGACAAGGGCAACAATACTCTGGTGTTGCTGCATCTCTTCGGCAAGGACAAGGAGGCGTACTGGAAATCCTACGACTGGAACAGGGCGATCAGCGCCGCCATGAAGGAAGGCGGCGCCGACTACAGCGGTGAGTACGGCTTCATAGAAACCGCAATGTACTGGCCCCTGGCGCACATGGTCGCCCCCAGGGAGGAGTCGCTGGGATGCGCCGATTGCCACAGCAAGGATGGACGTCTTGCAGCGGTCACGGATTTTTACCTGCCCGGACGGGATAAAAACTCTCTGCTCGACATCATCGGCTGGCTTGCAGTAGTTGGCACCCTCGGCGGCGTGGCCTTCCATGGCCTGATGCGCATACTCTTCGCCAGAAGAAGGAGAAACAGCTAATGGAAAAAGTATTGATGTACAACCGTTTCGAACGCCTGTGGCACTGGTCTTCGGCGCTGTTGATTCTGCTGCTGCTTTTCACCGGCTTCGAGATTCACGGAACCTATACGCTGCTGGGTTTCGAGATGGCTGTCGACGTCCATATTATCAGCGCCTGGACGCTGATAGGTCTGTGGGTGCTTGCCATCTTCTGGCACATGGTCACCGGAGAGTGGAGGCAATATGTTCCTTCGAGCGCCAACAAGCTGATCGCCATGATGAAATATTATGGCATCGATATATTTATGGGTGGAGGGCATCCGCATCACAAGACCCGCAAGGAGAAACTCAACCCCATGCAACGCCTCGCCTACCTGGCGCTGCACGTAGCTATTTTACCTTTCTCTGTACTCAGTGGCTTGCTCTACTACTTCTATCCCTACTGGGGAAGCATTGGTATCGGCGGCTTAAGCCTGGTTTCGATCGCATTGATCCATACGGCGCTGGCTTTTGCGATGCTCTCATTTTTGATCGTGCATCTCTACCTTGCACTGACCACCAGTGAAGAGCCTTTGGGCTACCTGAAAGCGATGACGCATGGGTATGAAAACGAGTAGCACAGCGTAAAACCGTCATTGCGAGCGCAGCGAAGCAATCTGAAACCGAAACCGTCTGGATTGCCGCGTCGTTCCACTCCTCGCAATGACAGTGAATTTTAAACATTGGTATGGATATGATTGGCATACCAACAATAAAAATGGTTATAGGAGATAAACAAAATGAAGCCCTCCCGACAAATCTCTTTATCCACACTGACGATCATCGTGGGATTGCTCTCTATGTTGTTAATCAACACTACAGCAATGGCTGCCAAGGTGACACTGAACCCTGAAAGCTGGGGTTCTGAAGAGGGCAAGGCGTGTATCGATTGTCACAGCAAGGCATCGGCTGGCCTGACCCATCAGTGGAAAAACAGCGCTCATGCGCAGGCGAATGTCAACTGCCTCGACTGCCACCAGGCCTATGAGGATGATGTCGATGCGATAGAGCATGAAGGCAGCGTCATCGCCACCATTGTCTCTCCCAAGGATTGCGGACGCTGTCATGAGACAGAACTCAAGCAACAGCAGGGCTCAGTACACACCCAGGCGCTCTCCATCATCAAGAACCGCATGCCGGCGCTATCCGAACATTTCGGCAGCCCCACAATCAACGATGCCGGCTGTGCAAAATGCCATGGCTCCAAAGTTCTGGTGCGCGGCGACGGCACGCTGGATCCCGCTACCTGGCCCAATTCAGGAATTGGACGCATCAATCCCGACGGCTCGGTGGGGTCCTGCTCCTCCTGCCATGGGCGACATCAATTCTCCAAGGCGCAGGCGCGTGAACCCTCTGCCTGCATCTACTGCCACTCGGGACCGGATTCACCGGATAAGGAGATCTATACAACCTCCAAGCACGGCATGATGTTTGATGCGCACAAGAGTGAGATGAATATGGGCAGCGATCAATGGATCGCGGGCAAGGATTACTCTGCCGCCCCGACCTGCGTCACCTGTCATATGGGCGCCGCCGGAAAGATGAAGTCCAATCATGATGTCGGTATGCGGGACTCCTGGAACCTCAATGCCGCCGTCTCCGAACAGCAATACCTGGTCATCTTTGAGGACGGCAGTAAACGGGAATTGTCCACTTCCGATCCGCTGCCGCGAAAAGGTGAAAGCATCAACAAACTCGATGGCGGCATGGGAAAGGTCAAGGCGGTGGCCTCACCCAAACGCCGCCGCCAGGCGATGACATCGGTCTGCCTCGAGTGCCACAGCAAGGGTTTTGCCAACAACGCCATGCAGCAATTCGATAATGTCGTCGAACTCTTCAACAAAAAATATGGGGAACCTGCACAGGCGATCATGCAGGAACTCTACTCAGAAAAAGTTTTGACCCCCCTCCCCTTTGATGAACCTGTCGAGATCACCTACTGGAAACTGTGGCATAACAGCGGCACGCTCGCCCGCCACGGCGCCGCGATGACCAGCCCGAGCATGACATGGAAAGGCATGAATGACGTTGGCAGCAACTTTTACGGCAAGTTCCTCGGCCAGGTTCGCGATGCAACTGGCAAGGAGAGAGGCGATGCTCTCATTAAAAAATATGTCAATGATTCAGAGCATCATGACTGGCTCAATCACCCTGACAAGGCAAATCCCATACTCGGGTTTGGCAAGGGCAAGGATGAAGAGACAAGTGTAAGTGAGAGTGAAGATGCAGGTGAAAATGCTGGTGACGAGAAAGCCAATGAAGATTAATAATCTGCTGCCAGCATTCATTACCCGGCATGTACTCTTTGCCCTGATTATCGGTGGAGTAGCCGGTATCGGATTTATACTCTTCCTGATAGAGTTCGACCACTTCACCAGCAGCGAAGCGTTCTGCACCACCTGCCACTCCATGGAGCTCTCTGCCGAACCCTACCGTAATTCTGTGCATTACAAACCGGCTTCCGGCGTACGCGCCAGCTGTGGCGACTGCCATGTCTCCGAAGGCGTCTTTGCTGCGACCTGGGATCACTTTATTGGCGGCAAGGATCTGATCAGACAGCTGTTCGGAGAAAATTATGATGACCCGGTGGTCAATGCACTGCACCATCCGGAATCAGCCTTTGCAGCCAGGGAGTGGTTCAAGAAGAATGATTCAGCGACCTGCAAACGTTGTCATGTCAAGGAGGCGATCTTTGGCAAGCGCCCTGATACGCAGCAGATCCACCTCGAGGATGCAAAGGATAAGAGCTGTATCGAGTGCCACTACAATCTGGTGCATCGTAAAGTGCCGCATAAAAAAACATTCAAACGCGAAGCATGGAATAGAATGATCGAAGAGGAGTTCGGACTGGAGAAGGGAACGGCGAAAAAAATTCTGGATGATGAAGAGTGATAAGATCTCTCCTGCGTCGAGATGACAAACTGTAAGCGGACGCCAAACAGAGGAAAATCTGTATGTTATTATCTTTAGGTTGTCAAACCATGCGCGAAGGCGTGATTGCCACGCTGATCTTTTTTATAGCCGGCGTGCTGCTTATTCTCGCCAGTGTCCATATCATTCCACAGATCTGGAACTTGCAGCACATCATTATGTTTATCGGCTTTATGCTGTTACTGCTGGCCGCCATTATCCTGGTATCGACATTTCTGCTCTCTGTGCTGCCGAATGCCAAGAAAAAAATGGATCAGTGCGATCACTGACTACCAATGACTACCAAACTACCAGAGGAGAGTTGAAATGATTTCAGAACGGTGCAGAAACCAAAAAGTCTGCTTTTTCCATTTGACGCCGCTATATACGCAAACCGGATGGTATTTCAAAGCACGTGCACAACGCCATAGCAGGGGGCCGTTTCCCATGCTGCGAGATGCAAAAAGTGCAGCAAATATGCAGCTCAAGAGGCATACGCATTAAATATCAGGGCATATGGCAACCAGGGCATTTGCAAATGCTATGAATAGATGAAAATACTCTCTTTTGGGTGTAACTCGCTGCGCGAAGG
>JADWMH010000030.1 GCA_015767355.1 Gammaproteobacteria bacterium | reverse complement strand
ATCGCCATGATCAATATTATTTTCGGCGCGGTGGGCGGTATCTTCGGCTACGGAGATCTGACCTTGCAGCAGATACTGGGTTATCTCTTCTCTCCGGTCGCCTATCTTATCGGCATACCCTGGGAAGAGGCTGTGAAGGCGGGCAGTTTTCTTGGTCAAAAGCTGGTGGTCAACGAGTTTGTCGCCTATATCGATTTTGTTGCGGTCAAAGATAGTATGACCGAGCATTCGCAGGCGATTATCACGGTTGCGCTGTGCGGCTTTGCCAACCTCTCCTCCATGGCTATCCTGCTTGGAGGATTGGGAGTGATGGCTCCATCACGCAGGCCGGACATTGCGCGCCTGGGTCTAAAGGCGGTCATGGCGGGTACGCTCTCCAACTTTATGAGCGCCACCCTGGTTGGTCTTTTCATCGGCCTCAGCGGCGCGGGTGGGATTGGATAATGATCAGTTGTAGGGTGGATGCGCTGCTGCTTATCCCTCCCCTACAGAACAACAACGCAGGAGGAACAAATGAGTGATCTACAACAGGCGGCGCGTCAGGCGATTTCGCTGATGGATCTCACCACCCTGAATGATGATGATACCGACCAGAAAGTGATCACATTGTGCCAGGCGGCCCACACCCCCGCCGGTGACACTGCGGCTGTATGTATCTATCCCCGCTTTATTCCCATCGCCCGCAAGACTCTGCGGGAGCAGGGCTGCAGTCACATACGCATTGCCACAGTCACCAACTTCCCCCATGGCGGCAGCGACATTGACATAGCCGTTGCCGAAACCCGTGCAGGCGTTGCCTACGGGGCTGACGAGGTGGATGTGGTGTTTCCCTACAGGGCGTTGATGGCGGGCAACTCCGCACCAGGACAGCAACTGGTTAGCGCATGCAAAGCAGCATGCGGTGATGTGGTGAAGCTCAAGGTGATCATCGAGTCGGGTGAGTTGCAGACGCCTGACCTGATCCGAACAGCCAGTGAGATCTGCATCGATGCCGGCGCGGATTTCATCAAGACATCGACTGGCAAAGTACCGGTCAATGCAACCCTGGAGGCTGCCGCTGTGATGCTGCAGGTGATCAGGGAGCGCAACCCGGAAGTTGGTTTCAAAGCGGCTGGTGGCGTCAGTGATGCGGCTGCTGCAAAGCAATATATGGATCTGGCGGCAGAGATCATGGGGAGTGACTGGGTCAATGCAGAGCATTTTCGTTTCGGTGCTTCTAGTCTGCTGGCGAGCCTGCTGGCGGAACTGGATCTTGCCGAACAACCAGCCGATACAGGAGGCTACTAATGAAACGCACAATTATTCTACTGCTCGACTCATTCGGGGTCGGCGGAGCAGAGGATGCCGACAAGTTTATCGGCATCAATAGTGACGATGGCAGCAACTTCAATGACGTGGGCGCCAGTACGCTGGGACATATCGCACAAGCCTGCGCCAGTGGAGATGCCAACAATGGCCGCAGCGGGCCTCTCAACATACCAAATCTAAACAGGCTTGGAATAGGCCAGGCATGCGTCGAAAGCTCCGGCTATTTCCCTGAGGGCCTGGATGCCTCCGTCGAACCCGTCGCCGCCTATGGCTTTGCTAAAGAACTTTCGACCGGCAAGGATACTTCCAGTGGTCACTGGGAGATTACCGGCGTGCCGGTATTGTTTGAGTGGGGGTATTTCGACAAGAGAGAGAACAGCTTTCCGCAGGAGTTGCTGGACGAGCTGGTCGAACGCGGAGACCTGCCCGGTTACCTAGGCAACTGTCACGCCTCCGGCACCACCATTCTCGAACAACTGGGGGATGAGCATGTCAAAACCGGTAAGCCGATCTTCTACACCTCAGCCGACAGCGTCTTCCAGATTGCCTGCCACGAAGAGAGCTTCGGCCTTGAACGTCTCTATGACTTGTGCGCCATAGCGCGTGAACTGGTTGATAAATACCATATCGGTCGTGTTATCGCACGCCCCTTCGTCGGTACAGACAGCAGCAACTATGAACGCACCGGCAATCGCCATGACTACTCGGTTGTGCCGCCGGCGCCGACCCTGCTTGATCGTATGAAGGAGGCAGGCGGCGAGGTGGTGAGTGTCGGCAAGATATCCGATATCTTTGCGGCCCAGGGTATTACACGGGCAACCAGGGCGACAGGGCTCGATAAATTGTTTGACGCCAGTCTGGACGAGCTTAAACGCGCCGGCGACCAGACGATTATCTTCACCAACTTCGTCAATTTTGATGCGGATTTCGGCCATCGCCGCAACGTTCTAGGTTATGCCGCTGCTCTGGAGTACTTCGACAAGCGCCTGCCGGAGATGCTGGAACTGATGGATGATGACGATGTGCTGGTGTTGACAGCGGACCACGGCTGCGACCCTACCTGGAAGGGCTCGGACCATACCCGCGAACATATACCGGTCATTTTTTACGGCAAAAATGTCAAGCCGGGCTCACTGGGTCTGCGCGACACCTTTGCCGATATTGGCCAGTCCATAGCTGCTTACCATGGCCTGCCTGAACTCGACTATGGCAAGAGCTTCATGTGATCGGAAGAGACGATTAGTAATTGCTACAACAGAATCCTTGTGTGGCCAACATCTTTATAAATGAGTAAAATTTCAATATTGACTCTCGCAAAGGCGCAAAGCACGCCAAGAAAAACCTTTGCGGTCTTGGCGTCTTGGCGAGAGAAAAAGATCTCTTTCATGCCTCGTCAGTTTGAGATTTGATCTTGCTAGAAGAGGGAGAAAACCAATGAGAGACCAAAGCGTCATCGCTTTCATCATGGCGGGCGGACAGGGTTCGCGCCTGCAACCGTTGACGAGCGAACGTTCCAAACCTGCGGTGCCGTTTGGCGCCCGCTACCGCATCACGGATTTCGTGTTGAGCAATTTTGTCAACTCCGGGATCACGACCATCTATATGCTGGTGCAGTACCGCTCGCAGTCCCTCATCGAACACATCCGCAAGGCATGGCGTTTATCGCCCATGCTTCCTAATCAGTTCATCACCGTGGTGCCGCCGCAGATGAATAAGGGTGAGATCTGGTTTCAGGGAACTGCGGATGCTGTGCATCAGAACCTGAACCTGATCGAGGATCATGATCCTGATCTGGTGGCGGTGTTCGGCGCAGACCATATCTATCGTATGGATATACGTCAGATGGTGGACTTCCACAATGCCCGCAATGCGGATGTGACTGTCTCGGCCCTGCCCGTTCCATTGCAGGAAGCAACCGAATTTGGCGTCATTGCCACTGATGACGACGGCCGCATCCGCGAGTTCCAGGAGAAGCCGGATAACCCTGCGCACATGCCGGGTGATCCTACTCGCGCCTTCGCCTCCATGGGAAATTATCTCTTCAAGGCGGATGTACTGGTGAAGGCGCTGTTGGATGCCAAGAGTCGTGGAGAGACGGATTTTGGTCACGATGTGCTGCCGAAATTGATGAAAAGTCACAGGCTCTATGCCTATAACTTCGCTGACAATGAGGTGCCGGGGTTGAAGCCTTACGAGGAACAGGGATACTGGCGCGACGTGGGAAACATCGATGCCTACATGGCGGCGCACGAGGACGTGATGGGGCTTGAACCACGGCTGGATGTCTTCAACACCGATTGGCCGATACTATCCAGTAACTACCAGGGGCCTGTTGCACGGGTGATCAGCGGCGAGATTGAAAACAGCCTGCTGGGCGCAGCCACTCTGATCAATGGCGGCAAGATTAAGAACACCATCATCCGCCGCGAGGCTGTGGTGGAAGAGGGTGCCGAGCTGGAAAACTGCATTATTATGGACTATGTGCACATCGGCGCCGGGGCCAGGCTAAGGAATGTGATCGTGGATCGACACAACAACATCGAGCCCGGCGCGCGCATCGGTTTTGATCTTGAGGAAGATCGCAAGCGCTACAAGGTTACCGACTCCGGTATCGTGGTCGTACCGCGTGGAGGCGCCCGCTATTACGCCCGGGATTCACATAAACAGGGGCGGGCGCGCTATTCGGAATAAGTGAGCAATATCCTTCCAAATGAATCGAATTTCAATTATTACTCTCGCCAAGCCGCGAAGCCGCCAAGAAAAAACCTTTGCGTCTCTGCGTCTTTGCGAGAGATTAACAAGACTTTCATCTCTTCACGCTCTGAAACCTGATCTCGCTGGTTATTAATCTAAAGGAGAAAACAATGGCAACACCACATATCAATGCAGAAGATGGCGCTTTCGCGGAAACCATTCTGCTTCCCGGCGATCCGCTGCGTGCTAAATATATCGCAGAAACCTTCATGGATGATGTCAAGCAGGTTACAGATGTGCGCAACATGTTTGGCTTTACCGGAGCCTATAAAGGCAAGCCCGTCTCGGTCATGGGCACAGGCATGGGCATTCCCTCCTGCTCGATCTATGCGACCGAACTGATCACCGAGTATGGTGTGAAAAACCTCATTCGTGTGGGGTCCTGCGGCTCGGTCAGCACCGAGATCAAGCTACTCGATGTCATCATCGGCATGGGAGCAAGCACCGACTCCAAGGTGAACCGTATTCGTTTCAATGGCCACGATTTTGCTGCTATCGCCAGCTATGATCTGCTGCGCAAAGCTGTTGATGCAGCCAAAGCGCGTGGTGTCGATGCACGGGTTGGCAACATCTTCTCTGCGGATCTCTTTTATTCACCTGAGGAGAACGCCTTCGACCTGATGGAGAAGTACAACATCCTCGGGGTCGAGATGGAGGCGGCAGGCCTGTATGGAGTTGCTGCCGAATATGGCGCCAATGCGCTCTGCATACTCACCGTTTCAGACCAGATACGCACCGGTGAAAAAGCGACTGCCGAAGAGCGTCAGACCAGCTTCAACGATATGCTGCAGATCGCACTGGACTCGGTGGTTGCTGAATAACGAATCGTTGAGATATCTCAATACCTCCGTGTAGGGAGGCATGGTTGGGAATTCGCAGGATATGCAGTGCAGTGCCCGTTGGTTATTGCGCCCTACGCGCCTGAGCTTGTGAGGTTCGGGACAATGTCATTTCGACCGCAGGGAGAGATCTCTCAACCTGCAAATAATTAATAATATTCTAAGGGGTTTGTCATGAAATCAAATATAAAAACCGGTATTGCCGGTGTAGTTTCATCGCTCTCTCTGCTGGTCTCACCGATATCGCTGGCAGAGTCTCCATCCGAGATGTACCATGCCGAGCTTGAGATGATGAAAGCTATGAAAGCCGGGCAGCAGCCGGCTACTCCCCAACTCCCCGATGCCGACAAGCAACCGGTTGCAACCGGGCAAGCAACCGCTACTGAACAACCTGTCGCAGCGGAGCAACCGGCTGCAACTGAGACAGAGAGCAAGTGGGACAGCAGCATGTTCAAGCCTCTCTACAAATGGGGAAATATGAGTTTCAACTATCTCGACTGGACCTCGGGAACAACGGATCGCTCGGGAAAAGAGGATTTCATATACCTTGAGCTGGAGGGAGGCGCCGGCTGGGACTGGGGTGAGTTCTACATGTTTGTCGACTGGGAGAATCCAGGCGAGAGCTGGAGTGAACCATCTCCGGACGATGTGCGCATCGTCGCCAAGCCAATTCTCGATATCAAATTGGGAGACAAAGGCTGGTACTTCCATCTGCAGAACTACTACCTGGGGTCTGACAGCTTCTATGTCAACAACCTGGTTCCGGGCATCGCTTATAAATTCACCACTGAAAACGGCTTCTGGATCAGGCCTTTCATCGGTGGCCATTATCAAAACAGCACCTTCTACAACGGCTGGAACGGCTGGATGGCCGGATGGGTGTTTGCCTATGATTTTGCTATCAAAGAGCATAAGTTCACACTCTCACAATGGCACGAATTCGAGTTCGACCGTGACGAGGAGCACTACTTATTCAACGGTGAGCCGACTGGTGATGGAAAAAGCAGCGGTACCAACGGCGCCATTGCGCTGTGGTGGCATCCGCATAAAAAATTCACCGCCGGCCTGCAGTGGCGCTATGCGAATCACAAACTGGGTTCCATCAGTTATCAGACCGGGGGCATAGTCACTCTCAAATATAATTTTTGAGGTTTTAGGTTTTAGGTTTTAGGTTAGGAGAGTAGAAGAATGTACCTTCCACAAGAGATTATTCGCAGCAAGCGTGATGGCAAGACCCTGAGCAAGGAGGAGATCGACTTTTTCATCAGGGGTATCGCTGATAACAGTGTTTCGGAGGGACAGATTGCAGCGTTTGCCATGGCGGTCTATTTCCAGAATATGAGCATGGATGAGCGCATTGCGCTGGCGCTGGCGATGCGTGATTCCGGCACTGTGCTGGAGTGGAGATCACTGGATCTGGGCGGTCCGGTGGTGGACAAACACTCCACCGGCGGTGTCGGCGATGTCATCTCCCTGATGCTGGGGCCAATGATCGCTGCATGCGGCGGTTATGTGCCGATGATCTCCGGACGCGGTCTCGGGCATACAGGCGGCACCCTGGATAAATTCGATGCGATTCCAGGATACCAGACGGCGCCGGATAATGCGCTGTTCCGCAAGGTGGTGAAAGAAATCGGTGTCGCCATTATCGGTCAGACGGGTGACCTGGCGCCCGCTGACAAGCGCTTTTACGCCACGCGTGACATCACTGCCACCGTCGAATCGATCTCCCTGATCACGGCTTCCATCCTGTCTAAAAAACTGGCGGCTGGCCTCGATGCGCTGGTGATGGATGTCAAGGCGGGCAGCGGCGCTTTCATGCCGACCCACGCGGAGTCAGAAGAGCTGGCGAAGAGTATCGTTCATGTCGCCAACGGCGCCGGTTGCAAGACCACGGCGCTGCTCACCAACATGGACCAGGTGCTGGCCAGCAGCGCCGGCAACGCCATCGAAGTGCGCGAAGCAGTGCAATACCTGACGGGGGAATATGTCAACCCGCGCCTGCATGAGATCAACATGGAACTCTGCGCCGAGATGCTGTTGCTGGGCGGACTCGCAGCAGATATCGAAGAGGGCAGGGGCAAGTTGCAGGCAGTGCTCGACAACGGCAAGGCTGCTGAGGTGTTTGGCAGTATGGTCACTGCACTGGGCGGGCCGGCTGATTTTGTCGAGAACTACGACAACTATCTTGAAAAGGCGGAGATCGTGCGCCCTGTCTATGCGCCGGCATCAGGCATCGTCCAGTCGATGGATACCCGGGCGCTGGGGATGGCCGTGGTGAGCATGGGCGGCGGACGCCGCAGGGCTTCAGACAGCATCGACTATGCAGTTGGCTTGAGCGACATGATTTCGCTGGGCGAGGAAGCGAACGCAGATAGACCACTGGCGATGGTGCACGTGCGCAATGATGATCAGTTTGCAGAGGCTGAAAAGAGCATTCAGCAGGCGGTCGTGACGGGCGAAGGAAAGCCTGAAGAGAAACCCCAGGTCTATCGCCGTATCCGCCTGGAAGACGTATAAATGAAGTCTGCAGTCGTCAGTTGGCAGTATGCAGTAATAGAGAGTTCGCAGTTAGTGCTCTGTGTTTCTACTGCTAACTGACGACTGCCAACTTTTTTTAAGAGGGGTGTATTGTGGAATTTGACTGGGTAGAGTGGCTTGGGTACCTTGCATCGCTGGTGGTGTTGATATCGCTGACGATGTCTTCGATCCTCAAACTGCGATGGATCAACATGCTGGGCTGCTTTCTTTTTGCGTACTTTGGTTATCTGGTCTCTTCGCCGCCTGTGCTGTTCGCGAATCTCGGCATTGCCGCGATCAACATCTATTTTCTCTACAAAATCTACAGCACCAGGGAGGATTTCAAAATCATCAATGCATCGACCGATTCGGACTATTACCGGCACTTTCTCAACGTCAACAACAAAGAGATCAGCAAGCTGATTCCGATGGAGAAATTGGAGAAAGAGCATACTGCGCTCTACATGCTGCGTGACAACGAGATTGCGGGTGTGCTAATTGGTGAAGAGGATGGCGGGGGTGCGTTGGATATCAAACTCGACTATGTGATACCGCGTTACCGGGATTACAAATTGGGGAAATATTTTTTCAATGATCATCCGGAGTTTTTCAGGGAGAGAGGAATCAGCACATTGAGGACTACTGCAGACGATGATGCCCATCGCCTCTATCTTGAGAAGGTCGGCTTTGTACGGCAGTCTGGTGGTTCAAACATCTATACCAAAAATATATGAACTATTTTGCACAACTCTATGAGCTGCTGGATTATTCATCGGCGCCCTATTCAGGCTTTAGTGTGGCGTCGATCGTCATTACGCGCGATGGCATGGAGTACAGGGGGGTAAATGTGGAATCAGCAGCATATCCCACAACGATTTGTGCAGAGAGAAATGCGATCCACACAGCGGTTACCGAGGGCGCCAGGCGCGGTGATGTCAGAGAGGTGCATATTCTTGCACGCAACGCTGTTCAGGAGCTTGTCAAAGCCTACCCCTGCGGCTCATGCAGGCAGGTTATTGCAGAGCAGTCCGGCAATGATGCAGCTGTTTTCAGCTACGCCTCGGCAACCGATGTTTCTCAGCACAGTATTGCAGAACTGCTGCCTTTTGGCTTTCTGGGGGAAGAGCTTTAACTTTTTTAACCACGAAAGTCACGAAAAGCACGAAAAAATGAGGGATTGGTTTTTGGACAGTTTGCGGATATTTTGAATCAGTACCTTGTTGAAGGGTACGAAATACTCATAGGATGTGTTGAGCTTGCGAAGCGCATCAATCAAAAATGATGCGCTTCGTTCCTCAGCGGCATCCTATGATCTCTTCGTTGAACAGTGCTACATCGCCTGCAGCCAGCTGTACCACAGAGGGAGAGTGAAGAGTGACACGAAGGTTGTCACTGTCACTGCAGTTGCATAGAGAGCGGTTTCCAGCCCAAAACGATCACACAGCACCAGTCCAAGCACCATGGAAGGCATGGCGGCTTCAAGAATGACGCCATCGTGGATGATATCCTGCATATCGATCACAGAACTCAATCCCAGCACGACCGCCGGCGCGAACAGCAGCTGAATGATCACCACCTGCAGGATCGCAGGAAAATAGGAGGGTTTCCAGCTGTCAAAGCGGATGCTGAGACCTACCGAGATCAGCATCAGGGGAACCACGCCGCTTCCCAGCATCAGCAATGCGCCGTCCAGCCACAGCGGAAGATCGGTTGCAGAAAGCTGCATCATAATGGCTGCAGCTGCAGCCCACAGCGGTGGAATGCGCAGCAGATCACGAGACAGGTGCACCGGTTCGTCGCTGTCGCCATAATATTTCGCCATGAGGATGCCGCCGGTCAGCAGTATCGGAGTGCAGGCGAACAGGTCGTACTGGATGGCAATACTGCTTCCCTGGGCGCCATAGAGGCTCTCAAGAAACGGCAGTCCCATATAGGTGGCATTGGGAAAGGCTGCCGCCAGCAACAGAGCCCCCATGACGGCCCTGGGTTGACTGCAGACTCTGCAGGCCAGGTACATTGCCGCCAGACTGAGGAGAATAGCGACAGCGGCGCTGATCGCGATATGCAGAGAGTCCAGCCCCAAAGGCGTTGTCCATAACAGGCGCAATACCAGTGCCGGCAGAAGCAGGTAATAGACCAGCGTTGTCACCGTCTTGCGCAGGGTGTCAGCGCCAATTCCGGCTGGTTGTATGACTCTCCATGCAAAGCCGCACAGAATCAGGAAACCCATTTGTATGACGACATGCTGCATATCAGCGTCTCAGTGCGGGAACAGTGGAAAAGCTAACTCGCGCAGAGGGCGCAGAGGAAAAACAACGCAAACACTCTGAATATATTGTAAAGGCCGTCTCGGACAGGCTCCTGATATGTCTAGCCTGCGCGCAGATTATGCTCTTGTGAGATGCCCTTGTAGACGATGTCGGAGACCTTGCGGATGACATTCCCGCGGGATCGAATCCAGGAGCCGTAATTTCGTGTGCGTTTGCGCTTCTCGATGATGCCAACGAGTGTATAGGGATAGCGCTTGCCATTGCTCCCTTTTACGATCAGGATGCCTATGTCTCCGCAAAGTTGGGCGGTGCTCCCGGTCTTGTTGATGACTTTGGTGCTTTTTGGTATTTTCCGCGTACCGGTATAGAGGCGGTCGCGACCGGGAAGCTGCATCAAACGCCGCATTTCACTGGAGTAGGGGAGGCTGCCATTCCACAGCGCATAGAGAAAGCGGCTGTAGTCATGCGCTGAAGCCTTGTTACGGTATGTGCGGCCATTTGCAGGGATATATTCGACGAGGCGGGTATTCGTGAACATTTTTGGATAGTTTCGTTTCAGCAACTTGTTGACGGCGGCAGGCCCGCCGGCTTGCCGCAACACCCAGTTGGCGGAGTAGTTGTTGGAACGCTGGATCATACGCCGCATGTGCTTCTTGGCGGCGCTTCCATATTTGAGTTTGCCCTTCTTCACCTTGTGAAAATAGGCGAGGGCAAAGAAAGTTTTGACGAGGCTGGCCCCCTGCAGCGGGGTGTCCTCATTGATGGCGACAAGCTTCTCTCCCGTAGTGAAGTCGAATACCGCCCATGCGGTGCGCTCGTCACTGGAAATAATTCCTTTTTTCCTCTGGCTCTTGATGAATTTCTCCACCTCTGCCTCGAGGCTCTTGTTCCTGTTTTTGCGCTTCGCAGTAGTGGTTTTTTTTGCGGGCTGAGTCGCAGTCCGGCTGTTCTGTGCAGCTGTTTCTACGGGCAAAGTTATTGCACGATTGCTCCTTGCAGCTGTTTCTACGGGCAGAGTTGTTGCACGATTGCTCTTTGCGACTGTTTTTCGGGACAGGGGTTTTGTTTGCTGATGGCTTTTTCCTGTGACGACTTTCCACTGTTTCGAGCGTACGGCTGTTGCCGCTTTTAATCCGCGCGACTGCAGCAGTTTGGTATGTGAGCGCGCAACCTTCTCTGCACCCTTCTTATCCCTGTTGCGGTAGTAGATCAAGCCATAAACGGGGGCCTTGTTGACGACCTTGAGTTTCTTTGCAACCGTTGGTCCCAGTATATTGACGACCTTTTCCCTGTAGCTCTGTACCGTTTCGATCTTCTCATCCCACAGGTAGGCGACGTCGTAACGCTCCGTTGCAGCCCATGCGGAGTTCATCGGCGCCAGGAGAATCAGCAACAGGAAAACAGTCATGATACGGGTCATAGGAGTACGCAACCTTTGTTCAGAGGAGAGGGCTATTCAGCGGCTTTTTGCGCATCTGCAGTGATCTTGTCCGCTTCTGCCCTGGCTTCTTCAGTCACTTTCGCAGCTTCAGCCTCGGCATCGCCAACAAGTTTATTGGCTTCCACCTTGGCTGCTTCACTCTCTTCAGCTGACTTCCCATCAGCATCCGCCATGATTTCATCAGCCTTGGTTTTTGCTTGCTCGGTAATCTCTGCAGCTTTTTTCGTTGCATCTTCAGTGAGCTCGGCGGCTTTTACTTTTGCCTGCTCATAGAGTTCTGCAGCTTTGGCTTTGGTGTCGTCATAAATGGCTGCAGCGCTCTCTTTGATTTCGGCGGCCTCCTCTTTTGCGGCCTTTGAAGCAGCACTCCCAAGCTCTTTGGCCTTTTCAACAAATTCAGCGGACTTCTGTTTCAGCTCTTCGGTGGCGGATGGCGTTGCAGGCTCAGTCCCGGACTGGTCCTGATCGTCTGATTGCGAGCATGCGCCGAGAGTTAGAGTCAGAATCAGTGTCAGTGCCATTGCAAGCAGGGTAGTTAGCTTATTACTCATGTTGTTACCTTTCTTTTGAAATTTAAGAGGATTGTTCGAGAAGCTGCTTTGCTGTTTTCACCAACAGCTTGCGTTTAAATAACAATTGTATGCGAGAACCGCCCAGTTGTCTCCACAAAATAGCTGCGCGGATTCCCGCAAGCAGCAGTGCCCGGACTCTGTTTCGGGTCTCGGGGTTTTGCAGGTGGAGAGGGTCGCCTTTCACCATGATACGCGGCGACAGGTCGCTGATAGTGCTGCTGTAGATATCGGCAAGCGTGGCTATCTGGTTGCTGTGCGTATAGTCATAGAGATCAAGTTTTGCAGCGGCAGCCTTGATGCCCTGACTGATCAGATTCAGCTTCTCAGGGTTCTTCAGGAGTTTTCCGGAGAGAAGCAGCACACTGATGCTGTAGCGGGTGGTTCCGATCTGTTCCCTGGCGGGAGAGGTCAGCTGTTGCTGCAGATTTTGCAGGCCATAGTGCACCCCGTCGAGTCCGGAAAAAATCTCTGCGGTAGTGTCGGCATCGGTCTGAAAAACGCTGTAGAGTGATTTCTCCATTGCGTCGGAGTCAGCTTGTCCGCTGCGAGCGAGGCTGTCGACCAGCGCCGCCGCCTGGTAGACGCCTGCAAGGGCGATGGTTTGCTGCTCAAATTTATTCATTATGATGTATCCTGAAGCGCCTGTTCAATGGTTGCTCCACCAAGGCAGACCTGCTTCTGGTAGAAAACGATGGCCTGTCCCGGTGTGACGGCGCGCTGTGGTTTATCAAAGGCGACGTGCAGGGTGTCATGCCCGCGCATGGTTACACTGCAGGGTTGCAGCGGCTGGCGGTGTCTGCATCGCGCCAGACAGCGCAGGGGGAGTTGTGGAGGTTGCGCAATCCAGTGGATCTGATTTGCAAGCAGCGCCGGGGCAAACAGCAGCGGGTGCTGTTTGCCCTGAACAGCGACCAGCACATTTCGCTGCAGATCCTTTGCGGCGACAAACCATGGGGTTTCGCCGCTCCCCTTGATGCCGCCGATTCCCAGCCCCTGCCTCTGCCCGATGGTGTAGTACATCAAACCCTGGTGGACGCCCAGCTTCTCTCCCTGCGGAGTCTCGATGTTGCCGGGCTGCGCAGGCAGGTACTGCGATAGAAAATCACGAAAACGACGCTCACCGATAAAGCAGATGCCGGTGCTGTCTTTTTTGTTGTGGGTCTGCAAACCGGCTTTTAACGCGATGGTGCGTACATCCTCCTTGTTGATGTCCCACAGGGGGAAGAGGGCATGGGAGAGCTGATGCTGGTTTAACAGGTAGAGAAAATAGGTCTGATCCTTGTTGTCATCTTTAGCGCGGATGAGCTGGTAGTAGTCATCATGCTTGTCGATGCCTGCATAGTGGCCGGTTGCGATTGCATCAGCGCCTAGTTGAAGTGCATAGTCGAGAAAGGCCTTAAACTTAATCTCCCTGTTGCACAGCACATCCGGGTTGGGTGTGCGGCCAGCGCGGTACTCATCCAGGAAATAGCTGAAAACGCGATCCCAGTATTCGCTTGAGAAGTTGATCGTATGCAGTTTGATGTCAAGCGTCTGCGCCACTGCTGTGGCATCTGCAAGATCTTCGGCGGCGCTGCAGTACTCACTGCTGTCATCCTCCTCCCAGTTCTTCATGAACAACCCTTCAACATGATGGCCCTGTTCAATCAGCCTGAGCGCCGCAACGGAGGAGTCAACGCCTCCGGAGATGCCAACCATGATGGTCATTTTTTGTTCAGCCAGCGCTCCAGCGTAACGACAGTCGGGGGTTCACCATTTTTCTTGAACCAGCTATCCACCGAGTATTTGATACCGGTGGTTTGATCTTCAATAACGCCTGTCCAGTGGGGGATCAGCCAGAAACGGTCGCGCACAACAGAATCCTGAACTCGGTGCCATTGTAGCAGTCCATCCTGTTCGAGCAGTCTCAGGTAGGTGGTGGTGTTCGTCGCTTCGGCCTTGCAATCAAGCTGTCCCGCTTTATCAGAAGGGATCTGATTGAGCGCCAGGTCACGCCAGGTGCCGGTCTTGTTGCCGACCAGTACTTCCAGCAGGGCGATGGCCTGTTTGACCTGCATGCGTTCATCAGCTGGGTTTTTGACACCCTTGAAAAGCGCCCGCACCTGACGCCATTCACTTTCGCTGAGAGAGGCGTCCGTCGACTGCTTGCAGACAAATGCGGTGCAGGCATTGAAGTTCTGATAGGTTGAGGCAAGCGTTGAGCCCGATGTGAGCAGTAACAATACACTGAACAAGATTTTCAATGATTTTCTCCTTAGTCGTTGTCCAAAAATAACTTCCCGATCCTGCTTGCCCTGTTGTCCGTCT
>JADWMH010000154.1 GCA_015767355.1 Gammaproteobacteria bacterium | reverse complement strand
ATCGGAAAGAATGCTGAGCAGCGGTTGATTTGGCTCCCTTTAGAGAAATTTTGCCTTCAATCTTATCTCCATCACTGGTTGCCTTCATCACGATGGAAAAGCGTTTGTGTTTTTCTCCAAAGATGGTGCGCTTCTTTCCGTGTTGGGTGACATGAAGTTTGATCTTGACCTTGTTTCCATCTGAAACATAGGTCCCCTGGCTGAACGTAGATGCACTACCGCTCAGGAAACGTCCTTTTTCCAAAAAAGCGGTAGAAATCCGCTCCCATCCATAAACTCCAGCTACCTCAAAAAACCAAATTCCATCCAACGACATATTGATCTCCACTGAGCGATGATTTAGATTTACTTGTGTAGTTTAACCCTGCCAACACATAAAAAAACGATTTTCTTAGCCTGAAGAGGAGGAATCCGCCTCACTTCGCCCCCTGTCTCCACCAACTGGTTCTGCATACCACCGCGTGACATCACAATCTTCAGCGCTATGAGGAGACGATCTTGGGTATAATCAGCCGCTTATTGTGACTTCAACAAACACTCTCGGCTGCCGATCGATGGAAAAAACCTACAACCCGCAAAATATTGAGCAACGCTGGTACCAGACCTGGGAGGAGAACGGCTGGTTCACCCCCGCCGATAGTGGAGATGCCGCCTACTGCATCATGATCCCGCCTCCCAATGTCACCGGCAGGCTGCACATGGGGCATGCCTTTCAGGACACCATCATGGATGCCCTGACCCGCTACCATCGCATGCTGGGTGACAAAACCTTGTGGCAGCCTGGAACTGATCATGCCGGCATCGCCACGCAGATGGTGGTGGAGCGCATCATCAACGGCGAGGGAAAAACCCGTCATGACTATGGCCGCGACAAGTTTCTGCAGCGCATCCGCGAATGGAAGGAGGAGTCCGGCGGCACCATTACCCGCCAGTTGCGCCGTATGGGCGCCTCGCTCGACTGGGAGCACGAACGCTTCACCATGGACGAGGGACTCTCCGATGCCGTCAGGGAGGTGTTCGTGCGCCTCTTCGAAGAGGGGCTGATCTATCGCGGCAAGCGCCTAGTCAACTGGGATCCGGTGCTGCATACCGCTGTCTCGGACCTCGAGGTGATCTCCACCGAGGAGAGCGGCCACATGTGGCATATGCGTTACCCGCTGAGTAATGGACAGGGCGAGGTGGTGGTTGCAACCACGCGGCCTGAAACCATGCTCGGCGACTGCGCCATCGCAGTGCATCCCGGCGACGAGCGCTATGCGCATCTGCTGGGCGAGTTTGTCGAGCTGCCGCTCACCGGACGGCGCATCCCGGTGATCGCCGATGAGTATGTCGATCCCGAATTCGGCACCGGCTGCGTCAAGATCACCCCGGCGCACGATTTCAACGACTACGCGGTGTGGCAGCGCCACCGTGATCACAGCAGCATCCAGGCGCTGCCCCACGGCGGTCTGGTCAATCTCTTCAGCGTCGATGCCGCCATTCGCAGCAACGAGGAGGATGAAGACGGTCTGATTCCTGAAGCCTATATTGGCCTGGATCGCTATGCCGCACGCAAACAGATCGTCGCCGATCTGGATGCGCAGTGCCTGCTGGTGAAAATCGACGAGCATAAACTGATGGTGCCGCGCGGCGACCGCTCCAACACTGTCATCGAACCCTTTTTGACCGACCAGTGGTATGTCAAGACCGCACCGCTGGCAAAGCCCGCCATCGAGGCGGTCGAAAGCGGCAAGATCCGCTTTGTGCCGGACAACTGGAAGAACACCTACTTCGAGTGGATGAACAACATCGAGGACTGGTGCATCAGCCGCCAGATCTGGTGGGGACACCGCATCCCTGCTTGGTATGACCAGGAGGGCAATGTCTATGTGGGTCGCTCCGAGGAGGAGGTTCGCACCAAACACAAGCTGCCGGCAAACTATGCGCTGCAGCAGGATGAGGATGTACTGGACACCTGGTTCAGCTCCGCCCTGTGGCCATTCTCCACGCTGGGCTGGCCTGAAGAGACCGATCGCCTGAAGAGCTTCTATCCGACCAGCGTGCTGGTGACGGGGTTTGACATCATCTTCTTCTGGGTCGCCCGCATGATCATGATGGGGCTCAAGTTCATGGATGACGTCCCCTTTCACGAAGTCTACATTCACGGCCTGGTGCGCGACTCCCACGGACAGAAGATGTCCAAGTCCAAGGGTAATGTGCTTGACCCGATCGACCTCATCGACGGCATCGAACTCGAGCCGCTGGTTATAAAACGCACCACGGGGTTGATGCAGCCGGAGAACGCGCCTAAGATCGAGAAGCTGACGCGCAAGGATTTCCCCGATGGCATCCCTGCGTTCGGCACCGATGCGCTGCGCTTCACCTTTGCCGCACTGGCGTCAACGGGGCGTGACATCAACTTCGACATGGGGCGCGTCGAGGGCTACCGCAACTTCTGCAACAAAATCTGGAATGCCGCCCGCTATGTGCTGATGAACACAGAGGGTAAGGATTGCGGCCAGCATGGAGGCAGTGAGAATGAGATCGAACTCTCGATTGCCGACCGCTGGATACTCTCACGCCTGCAGCAGGCGACTGAAACAACCGGCAAGAGTATCGACAGCTATCGCCTCGACCATGCCGCCAGGACCATCTATGAATTTACCTGGAATCAGTACTGCGACTGGTACCTGGAACTCTCCAAAACCATTCTCAACAGCGGCGACTCCAGTGAAGCCGCCAAACGCGGAACCCGCCGGACGCTGGTACAGGTGCTGGAACAGCTGCTGCGCCTTGCCCATCCGATCATCCCCTTCATCACCGAGGAGATCTGGCAGCGGGTTGCTCCCCTGGCCGGCGCCAGCGGTGAAACCATCTCGCTACAACCCTATCCTGTTGCTGATGCCTCCCGCATCGACGCGCAGGCTGTCAAGGAGATGGAGTGGGTGATGCAGTTCATCCTTGGCATCCGCAAGATCAAGGGCGAGATGAATATTGCGCCTGGAAAAATGGTGCCGGTGCTGCTCGCCAACACCACAGCAAGCGACCGACAGCGCACAACAGACAATCGCGCCTATCTTGACTTTCTGGCGCGCACCGAGTCGATCGAGATCCTCTCTGCAGATGACGAGGCTCCTGAATCGGCCACCGCCCTTGTCGGCGAGATGCAGGTGCTGATCCCAATGGCCGGGCTCATCGATGTGGAAGCCGAACGCCAGCGCCTGCAGAAAGAGATTGACAGACTACACGGTGATCAGGAACGCACGCAAAAGAAGCTCTCGAATCCAAACTTTGTCGACAAGGCTCCCGAAGCCGTGGTGCAGAAGGAGCGCGTCAAACTCGAGGAGAGCAAAGCCGCGCTGGCGAATTTTCAGCAGCAGTTGCAGAAGCTGGCGGCTTTGTAGTGTAGAGACTGGAAAAAAATGCCAAACAAGATTACAACAGAAAACAATTTCATCTATCTGACCCTTGCCCTGCTCTCCCTGCTGCTGATGCGGGCTGAACCGGAATCATTCTCCGGAATTGCGACGACAGACTGGCAAGAGAGCTATTTACGCATGGTCTATTTCAGCTTTATCACGCTGACAACGCTTGGCTATGGCGACATTGCAGCAGCATTGCCGGTATCCCGCTTCTTTGTCTATCTGGAGGCAATCGTCGGGCAGTTCTACCTGGCTATTCTCGTTGCCAGCCTGATCAGCATGCGTTTCTCCGGCAGCGAAGACAATAGAGTGAAACCGTGCTGGGTGTTCATTCACTATGTTGTCATTTCGACCATCGGGAGAAATCTGAAAGCACTGGATAAAGTGAACAAATTCAAGATTTCTCCCTTCGGTCGAAATGACAAGTATTGTTGCACAGGATTATTAAGCACTTACCATTTCGACAATCAACAGGAAAACATGCCATGACGACACCCCAACAATCCCCGCTGGACAAGGCATTCATCAATCGCATGCTCGATGCCACCATTCGCATCGGCATGGTATTGCTGCTGGCTTACTGGTGTTTAAAAATCATCTCGCCCTTCATCTCCCCTATCATGTGGGCCATCATCATCGCTGTAGCGATCTACCCTCTCTACGTGAAACTGGTCGCAATCATGGGTGGCAGGAAAAAGATGGCGGCCACACTCTTTGCCATAGTCGCGCTGGCGCTTCTGATCGTACCAACAATCAAGCTCAGCACATCCATGGTCGAAACCACACAGGCGCTGACAACAGCATGGGAGAGTGGAACACTGAAGATTCCGCCGCCAGCAGAGAGCGTTGCTGAGTGGCCACTGATTGGAGAGAAACTTCACAAGTACTGGACTCTTGCTTCAGTCAACCTCGAGGCCGCCCTGAAACAGATTGCACCCCAGCTCAAGACAGCAGGAGCCTGGTTATTCGGCGCCGTTGGCGGCGCCGGCCTCGGCGTTTTACAATTCATTATCTCGATATTGATTGCGGCTGTGTTCCTCGCGAATACGCAAACAGCATATCGTTCCACCCTGGCAATCTCATCACGTATTGCCGGTGAGCAGGGAGAGGAGCTGGCGGGAATTTCGATTGCAACCATACGCAGTGTCGCCCAGGGCGTCCTCGGTGTCGCAATTATTCAATCGTTGCTGGCCGGCATCGGCCTGCTGGTCATGGATGTGCCCGGCGCAGGTCTGTGGGCCTTGCTGGTGCTGCTGCTGGCGGTGGTTCAACTTCCGCCGATACTGGTGCTTGGCCCCATTATCGTCTATGTCTTCTCCGTCGCCACGACAGGCCCTGCAATCGCATTTATGATCTGGAGTCTGATTATCAGCGGCAGCGACGCATTTTTGAAACCCCTGTTTCTCGGACGCGGCATGGAAATTCCCATGCTGGTGATCCTGCTCGGCGCTATCGGCGGAATGATGACATCAGGCATCATCGGCCTCTTCATCGGTTCAGTGGTTCTCGCGCTGGGTTACAAGTTGTTTATGACCTGGCTCGAGCCGGAAGATGCAGAGCCGGTTGCCGAAGAGTAACTTCTAAAAAGACCGTGCAATCATAGTCAATCACCCCGTGCATGGAAGCATGGTTGAAAAAGTGCAGGGTGGGATAAGGCGCCTTTTTGCGCCCTCCATGGATGGAGAAAGTGCAGTAAGGTTGTAGGGAACAATCACTGACCGCATCCACCACCCCGGCTCCGAATGCTGCTAAGTTATGTTGTCATTGCGAGGAACGAAGCAATCTCAAGC
>JADWMH010000153.1 GCA_015767355.1 Gammaproteobacteria bacterium | reverse complement strand
GTACGCTATTTGTTTTTATCGCTGGCTGGGTTCTATGGTTCTGGATCGATAAACCGGCTCCGCGGGATATCCGTTTACCTCCGGTCAGTGATAGTATGATCGAGAACTTCCAGACTGCATTTAATATGCTCAAGGGTGGCTATCCGGAGGTGTCATTCCTCTTTATCTGGAATGCGCACTACCTGGTTCTCTCTCTTCTGGGCGGGTTGATTCTTCTCTCCTTGCTTCAGAGTATGTCGGGGTTCATGAGAAGACGACGCATGCGCAAAGCTTATCTTCCGTCGAAGCGCGTGGATAAGCCCGGTCAGGAGGTTGCTGAAGCTGAAGTTCGGGAACCTGGGAATTTATCCAACACGAAGGTAACAAAATGAAACAATTTGCCATGACTCTCATATCAGCTTCTCTGTTGCTTGCCGGCAGTTCTACATGGGCCGAGAAGATTATCGGCTCGGTCGACCAGAAAGGGAACGTCACTTTTTCCGACCATGTTCCTGCTGGAGCAGTGAAGTCGAGGGAGGTCAAGGTTGACCCGGTTATTCCTTCGCAGGAGAGCCAGGAGGCTACCAGGGAGACCACCCAACAGATGATCGATGCCGCAGATCAGAGTAGAGAGGATGTCGAGAATGTGCGTAAAGCCCGTGAAGAGTTGGTGGAGAAGCGCAGAAGCAGCATGGGGGCAGATCAGCAGAGATCACAAAAGGCGACTGTGGTTCCATCAGGGGATAGCTATGTGAATGATAGAGACGGCTATGTTACCGATCAGGATCTGGAGGAGATTATCAAGGCGCAGCAGTCCGAGTATGTTAGAGATCAGGGGCCGGGGTACGTTGAGGAGCGGGAGCCGGAGTACATACAGGAGCGGCAACCGAAGTACATCGAGTAGCTGCAGGCCGTGACATGAAATTACTTAGACCCATGCTCGAGGATGATATCGATGCTGTCGTTGCCCTCATCGAGTCACATGATGAGGATGATGCAGAAGATGCGCAGCGCTTCTATCGTGAATTCAATGGCTGTTACGGCCAGTTTGTGTTGGAAAAGGAGGGTGAACTGATTGGCGTCACCGGCTTTGAGGCTCCGACAGGCTGCGACCAGAGCTACTGGATCAGCTGGACCTATATTGATGCGCTGCATTGCAATCGAGGGCTGGGGCGCAAGATGCTGACGGAGTTGTTTGACTATCTTCAACAGCAGCAGGGCGGCCGCAAGCTGTTTGTCAAAGTCAGTGACTATGTGGACCCGGAAGATGGTGCAATCTATGCTGCGGCTCTGCATCTGTATGAATCGATGGGCTTCTCTATCGAAGTGCAGCATGATGACTTTTATGACGTCGGCGAAGCACAAATCATTTTGGGCATGCGGCTGCAGCAGGAACAGGAGCACTCAGCCGTTGCGCAGCAGCAGGTTGCAATCCAGTTCAACGAAATCCTTGAGATCGGTGAGACAGAAGGCAGTTGGACTTTTGGCTGGCATGAGCAGAAGGGAGCAGGCAGTAATGCACCTTTTACTGCAGAAGATGTGCAGACCGGTCTGGGCGCCGTGCGGGAGGAGGGCGCGCGCTGCGTTTTTCTCAGCTTCCCGTCGAATTATGCGGGCATCAGCGAGCCTCTGATCGAGTCGGGGTTTACCGAGGCGGGAAGCCTGAAAGATTACTATGCTGACGGCATCGATGAATTACACTATGCTTACACCTTCAACCAGAAATTACTTGCGAGCAACTCGAATGAAATTTAAAACTGCGATCATTACACCGCTTATTATCGGCATCCCCCTGCTGCTGGGCAGTTGCACCCAGAAAGCGCCTGGCGTGGATCTCGACCGGGTCATGAAAATTACCACCGAGAGCATGCAAAGATATGAACAGACAAATCTGAGCGGGGTCAAAGGCGAGATGGATGACCTGGCAATGGCGCAATTCAGCCGGGATCTGGCTGATGATCTGCGCATGGCGCAGCCTCCTCTCTACACAAGCCCGATTGGTATTGTGGTTTCGAAAGATGGCTCGATACAGGGCTATAACGACAAGAATGGCAACTATGTCAGGGAGACAGGAGAAGGGGATCTCTTCAAAATCGAGATAGACAGCCAGAACAATCGCATCATCGCTTCCAATGACGGTGTCGTACGTGAGCAGGGCATGGGCATGGGAGGCGGTTTGATGATGGGAATGCTGATGGGCAGTATGTTGAGCCGCCAGAGCGCCGCCGGCATCAGACCGGGGGCATTCAACAATAAACGCGCCACTCCAAAACCACGGGCAAGGACAAAATCGAGCTTCGGCAGCGCACGCTCCCGCGCAGGTTCAGGGAGTTTCTCCTCCGGCAAGTAATTCCACCGATTTTATAAAAACAATAAACCACGAAATACACGAAAAGCACGAACAACAGATCTGTTTCTGTTATCTCTTTTTCGTGTATTTTGTGTTTTTTGTGGTCAATTCCTTCTCTTTCTCATCCCTGTCATGCCACAACAACCCATCCAGGACTACAGCCGGCTCTCTTCAAAACAGACCGGCATTCTGCTGATCTCGATTCTGATTGTCGCCCTGTGCGGCATCGCCTACGAGTTGATCATCAGCAGCGTCTCCAGCTACCTGCTGGGAAACAGCGTCTATCAATTCTCGATGACCATTGGCTTTTTCATGTTTGCCATGGGTGTGGGCTCTTTTCTTACCAGGCTGCTTGGCGATGATCTGATCCGCAATTTCATCAGCATCGAAATCGCGCTCTCCCTGGTCGGCGGGGTGTGCAGCCTGTTGCTGATGATCGTCTTTCCCCAGACGCGGGTGCTGTACGAAACCGTGATGTACAGCCTGATTCTGATTATCGGCGCACTGGTCGGCATGGAGATCCCCATCCTCACCTCCATACTTTCCCAGAAGCAGAAGATCCGCGACTCTATCTCCAATGTGATGTCGTTCGACTATCTTGGCGCGCTGGTGGGGGCGGTCGCCTTTCCGCTGTTTCTGCTGCCCCATCTGGGCCTGATTCGCTCATCATTCGCCATCGGACTGATCAACAGCTTCATCGCATTGATCAATATCTTTGTGTTCCGCAGGTATCTCAGGCGCCCGCGGTTATTCATGGGGGCTGCACTGTTGGTCACTGCGCTGCTGGTCGCGTTTCTGCTGTATGGCTCTGTGCTGACGCGTTTTGCCGAGAAGCATCTCTATTTTGACGACATCATCTATCAACAGCAGACGATCTATCAAAAGATCGTCGTCACCAGGTCAGCGGCCAGCGGGGATACCAGGCTCTACATCGATGGACATATCCAGTTTTCCTCGCGTGACGAGTATCGCTACCATGAAGCACTGGTGCATCCGCTCATGTCGATAGCGGGAAGCAGGGAGCGCGTCCTGATCCTTGGAGGAGGGGATGGGCTGGCTGCCAGGGAAGTCCTCAAGCACCAGGATGTCAGGACGATTCACCTGGTCGATATCGATCCCGGGATGACGCAGATCAGCAAGCAGTTGCCGGTGCTTTCAAGCATGAATACGAACAGCCTGGACGATCCGAGACTCAGCATCTTCAATGAAGATGCATTCAGCTTTATCAATCGGCCCGGGATGTTGTATGACCGTGTCATCATCGATATGCCGGATCCACACAATGAAGCGATCAACAAGCTCTATTCACGCGAGTTTTACACCATGATTCGCAGGCGCATGACACCACAAGGTGTGCTCGTTACGCAAAGCTCCTCTCCTTTTTTCACACGCAGGACTTTCTGGTGCATCGAACAGACGCTGTCCTCGGTGTTTGAGCATACGCTCAGTTACCATAACACCATCCCCTCGTTTGGCGTGTGGGGTTTCAACATGGCGCGCAACGGCGCTGCGCTGCCGCGTGACTACGAATTTATGATTCCAACCCGCTACCTGGACAGAGCCGTCATGGATGCGGCGCTGATCTTCGGCAAGGATACACAGAAACTTGCATCGCCGGTCAACTCGATCCTGGAGCCGAAGCTATACCAGCTCTACATCGAGGATTTGAAAAGTTGATTAGACATTATTGTGATCAGACTACCGTTCTCCTTATGAAAAAATGCATTTTTGCCGAATTGATGGTGCAATGCGCTACGCTTTTTGCACCCTACGGCCTGGCTTTCTCAAGTCTCAATGCTCCGCATAGAGTGCATCGATCTCATCCTTGTGTTGCTCATAGATAACACTGCGCTTCAATTTCAGGGTGGGAGTGAGCATGCCGTTTGCGACGCTCCACTCATCGTCGATCAGGGCAATGCGCTGTACTTTGGCGTAGCCGGGGAAATCGGCAAGAGAGTGATTCACGATAGTCAGCAGATGTGTGATTATTTCTGAATCCGGAATCAGCGCCGCACCCGTGGCGGTGATGCCGAGCGTTGCCGCCAGCTTGTTGAGTTCGTCCATATCCGGGACGATCAGCGCTGAGAGATAGGGGCGGGCATCACCGATAATCAACACCTCATTGATCACGGCCTGCGTTGCAATTGCCAACTCAATATCACCGGGAGGCACTTTTTCGCCATTGGAAAGCACCAGGATCTCCTTCAGCCTGCCGATGATATAGAGATGCCCCTCGTCGTCAAAACGGCCCTTGTCGCCGGTGTGCAGCCATCCATCCTCATCGATGACTTCCGCGGTGGCATGTTCATTATTCCAGTATCCGAGCATCACGCTGGGGCTGCGCGCCAGGATCTCATCCTCCCCGCCTATCTCCACCTCCATGCCGGGCATGGCCCTGCCGATACTTGCCGGAATATTGTCTTCAACACGATTCACTGACAGGGTGGGGCTGTGTTCGGTCAGCCCATACCCCTGGATGACGGGTATGCCGAGGCCGATGAAGAGACGGCTGATCTGCGGCGAAAGCGCCGCCCCGCCGCACACCGCAAAGCGTAATCTTCCGCCGAACCTGCTGCGCACCTTTGCCCCGACCAATCTGTCCAGCAGAGGGTGCAGCAACTGCGCCTTCACTCCGGCGTGCTGCGCTCCCTGCTGCTGTTGAAACAGGGCCCAGCCGCTGTCGACGGCGAGTTCAAACAGCTTCTGTTTGATGGCGGATTCCTGCGCCAGCTTGGCCGAGAGTTTGCTGTAGATGCGTTCAAAAATACGCGGTACGGCAATCATGACCGTCGGTTTTTGCTGCTGCAGGTCCTCGGCCAGATGCGGTATCGAACGTGCATAGATGATGCTGCTGCCGGCGGCGA
>JADWMH010000152.1 GCA_015767355.1 Gammaproteobacteria bacterium | reverse complement strand
CTACCTGTTCGTCGAAAAGAGGGAGCTCAACTCCGGTGATGCAGCCAGGTTGCTTGCTGCAGCTGCCGGTTTGCGCCGCCGCAAGGTGAGCATGGCCGGGCTCAAGGATAAGTATGCCGTCACCCGGCAGTGGTTCTCGCTGCATCTTCCTGGAATACCGGACCCCGATTTTTCTAATCTGCCTCGCAACGTACGCATTCTTGAACAGCAGCGTCATACGCGCAAGCTGCGCCGCGGCGCCATCAGGCTGAACCGTTTCAGGCTGCTGGTGCGTGATCTGCAGGGAGATACGGATCTGCTGGCGGAGAGGCTGCAGCTGATTGCCCGGCATGGTTTCCCCAACTATTTTGGCGAGCAGCGATTCGGCCGGGGCTATGGGAATTTGCGGCGTGCAATTGTGGTGCTGGAGCATGGTTCGACACGCTCTCCTGTCGAGGGGATGTATCTCTCTGCAGTGCGTTCCATGCTCTTCAACCTGGTGCTGGCTGCACGCATCTCAGCAGGCAACTGGTGCAGACCGATGCCGGGTGATGTGATGCAGTTGTCACACTCCAACAGCCTGTTTCGCGTCGATGACGCCGATGCCGAAATAGAGAGCAGGCTATCTGAGAAATTGATTCATGTCACCGGTCCGCTGGTTGGGCTGTCCGCCAGGATCATGCCGGAGGATGATGCGCTGCAGTATGAGAACGCGTTATTGAGAGGGCATCAGTTCTGGGTCGAAGGATTGCGGCGCTGCGGCCTCAAGGCAGATCGCCGCCCACTGCGTGCGCCAGCCGGAGAGCTTGAGTTCAATCTTCACGGGGATCAGCTGCAGCTGGAGTTTACGCTGCAGCGCGGCAGTTATGCCACTTCGCTGCTGCGTGAAATGCTGACACAGGTTCCTTACTCCATGGATGTGTAGCGAGACCAAGTCTTAGACTGACAAGGCATGAAAAAAATATTTTCTCTCGCAAAGCTTCCGCGTCCTGCTCACGCCCCTCACCTACGATCCCTGTAGGCGAAGACGCAAAGCTCGCCAAGATAAAGCTTTGCGGTCTTGGCGTTCTTGGCGAGAGACCTTTTTAAAAATTGGCTCATTTGCAAAGGTATTGGTTACTCAAGGAATTACTTGTATGGTGATTAAAATTGGCGTCAGCTCCTGCCTTGCCGGCCACCGGGTGCGCTACGATGGAGAGGATCAGCGCTGTTTAGTGGTCGAGCGTGAACTGGGGCTGCGCTTTGAACTGATTCCGATCTGTCCGGAGGTTGGGGCGGGGATGCCGGTCCCGAGGCCGCCAATCCAGATCATGCAGGGAGGGGCAGGGATCAGGGTGTGCGAAGTCGAGGATCACGCTCATGACGTGACGCAGCAGCTGCGGAGCTATGCGCAACGTCTCATTGCTGAGTTGGAGCCAGAGCTAAGCGGTTTTGTTTTCAAATCACGTTCCCCAAGCTGCGGCATCGATGATACCCCCTGCTTTGATGAAGATGGCCTGCAGCAGCTGTCAGTTGGCGCAGGTCTTTTTGCGGGGATGTTGAAAGAGCGGTTTCCATTGCTGCCTCTCATCGATGAGTGGAAACTGGAGCAGCCAGGGCAGTGCAGGGCTTTTATCCGGCGAGTGCGGGAGTATGCCCTCACCCCTCTGCCGGGCGTGTAAACAACTCGCTGAGTTCATCGGCGGAGAGTTTCCATTGGCCCTCCTGCTTGCTCTCATCGTAGATGCCTTCAGCCAGGGAGCGCTTTCTCTCCTGCATAGCGAGGATCTTCTCCTCTACTGTATTTTCGGTAATCAGTTTGTAGACGAATACCGGGTTCTCCTGGCCGATGCGGTGCGCGCGATCCATCGCCTGGGATTCGACCGCAGGGTTCCACCAGGGGTCGTAGAGAATGACCGTGTCGGCCGCCGTGAGGTTGAGTCCAATGCCTCCGGCCTTGAGGCTGATGAGGAACAGGTCCACCTTGCCTTCGGTGAAGCATTCGATCACCTCGTCGCGTTTGCGCGTCTGCCCGGTGAGTTTGGCGTAGCTGATCTCTCTCTTCTTCAGCTGCTTCTCAATGATCGCCAGCATGGAGGTGAATTGGGAGAACAGCAGGATGCGGCGTCCCTCCTCGAGCAGTTCAGGCAGCAGGTCCATCAGCAGTTCAAGTTTGGCCGACTCCTTCACCTGTTTCGCCTGTTCGAGAGAGAGCAGCGAGGGATCGCAGCAGCACTGGCGAAGCTTCAGCAGCGCATCGAGAATGGTGATGTGGCTGCGCGCCAGTCCCTTGCTCTTGATGGTCTGGCGCACCTTCTGCTCCATACTGAGACGAATGCTCTCATACAGCACAGCCTGCTGTTTTCCCAAGGGAATGGAGCGAATCATCTCGGTTTTCGGCGGCAGTTCCTTTGCAACCTCTCCCTTGGTGCGCCTCAGCATGAAGGGTTTGACGCGTTTTGAGAGCAGGCGGCGTTTGCCGCTGTCGCCATGTTTTTCAATCGAAGTACGATAGTGACGATTGAAAAACTGCATATTGCCGAGAAAACCGGGCATCAGAAAATCAAACAGCGCCCACAGTTCGCCCAGGTGATTCTCCATCGGCGTGCCCGTCAGACACAGGCGGTGATTTGCTTTCAAGGTGCGCACCAGGCGGGCCGCCTTGGCGCGCGGGTTCTTGATGGTCTGCGCCTCGTCCAGGATCAGGTAGTGGTAGTCATGCTGTTGCAGAACCTCGGTGTCTCTCGAGAGCAGCGGATAGGTGGTGAGCACCAGGTCATACTCGCCGATATTCTCAAAGTGCTGGTGGCGTTCGCTGCCCTGCAGAATCACGACGCTGAGTTCGGGAGTGAAACGCTGCGCCTCTCTGCGCCAGTTTCCCATCAGGCTGGTAGGGGCGACAATCAAGCAGGGGGATTGCATGCGGCCGCTCTTTTTCTCCACCAGCAGATGCGCCAGCGTCTGGATGGTTTTGCCCAGTCCCATGTCGTCGGCCAGTACTCCGCCGAGATTGAATTCACGCAAAAACTGCAGCCAGTTGAGTCCTTGCTGCTGATAGTTGCGCAGCTCCGCCTGCAGTGTCTCCGGCGGCTGCACATCTGCAATTCCCTTGAAATCACGCAGTTTGCGCCCCAGTTTTCGCAGCGTTTTGCCTCCTTTGAGAGAAAACAGGCCATCGCTCTCAAGATCCGCAATCTGTGCCGCGTCAAACAGCGATAGCCGCAGTTTTTCATCGCTCTGTTTTGAGGCGCTGTCATAGAGTTCGTGCAGCGTCCTGAGGACCGGCCTGATGGTTTTGGAAGGCAGTTTCAGGTAGTCGTTGTCACCCAGTGAAGTTGTCAGCGTTTCAGGAAGATCGTCCACATCGTAGGTTTGCAGGATCTGCGTGATCAGCGGCAGCAACGGTATGACCTTGCCGTTGACCTTGATGTCAAAGCTCAGTTCGAACCAGTTGTTCTGGCTCTTCTCTTCAATTCCCGCATGCCACTCTTCGGCGTCGTGGAAATTTAACTCGAAGCTCTCCTCCTGAACGATGCGCCATCCCAGACTTTGCAGGTGCGGAATCTCCTCCTCGATGAATTGATGCCATTTTGCTGCGTTCTCCAACACCGAATCTTCGTCAAAATAGAGCGCCAGGTCATCAGCATTCAACTCTCTGGAGGGCTTCAACCCAATCCCGGAGAGTTGCTGCAGAGCCTCCTCTTCAGACTCCAGTGAACGTGACAGGCGGATGATCTCTTTTTTTGCATTGATGACAACTTGCTCACTTTCGAGCAGCGGGGAGATCTTCACCTCGTCATAGATGAATTGCACGACCACCATGTGGGTGGTATAACCATTGATCTCATCTGCATAGAGGGTCAACAGCGGGATTGGATCGATATCGCGGATATTCCTGGTTTTGACGGCTGTGGGTGGAGGCAGTTTGACCTGCGGGAGATCGATGACCATTTTTTTGCTGAATTCATCGACATGCTGCTGCGGAACTGACGGAGCCTGCAGCAGCAGTTTCAGTTGTTGCGCATCGAAACCGGAATCCTGCAATGCTCCCGCCTTGTGTTCTGCTGGATCGATATAGAGTGGTGGTTCACTCAATACGACAACTCCCCGGGGCGCTACCCGCACATCAAGCTGATACTCCTGTTGGTCGTTGCTGTTCCATTCGATCTCCAGCTGCCGCTCTTCCCCCTGGATCAGCGCCTCATTCTCAAGATTTTTCCAGAAACAGCGCCCTGTTGAGAGCATCGCCTGCAGTGTCAGGTGGCCCATGCTCCCGGTGATCAGGGGTTGGCCGTGGTAGTTGCTTATGGCGACTTTTAACAGCCGTATGAGCTCTTCATCTTCAGCCGAGAGATAGTCGGGTCGTGAATAACCAAGAAAAATAGTGCGTAGAAGAATCTCTTTACCTCGGTTGAGCCCCCCTGACTTCTTGTTACTGGTAATAACCAGGTGTATTGATATCTCCGGGCTATCCGTAGAGGGAGTCAGCACATATGCCAGGAAACTTCCCTTTTGATCACTGTCTGGCAGTTCTCCGCTCTGCTGTTGAAGTTTCTCCAGCCACTCTAAACACTCCCCAGCAGTCGGTTCATTATTGGTTTCCCCGCCTTCCTGCAGATATTTCAGACAGGCTGCGGCTACGTGTTTGCAGTTGTAGTGCATGGGGCAACTGCAACTTCCATCGATGTCGGGTGCGTCTCTTCCGGTGGAAAAATCGAGTTTTACACTTTGTTCATAGGGGGTGGCCATGCGGCCCTTGATGCTGGTATGAAAATGGACGAAGTTGTCGGACTCCTCATCGATTTCCAGGGAGAGAACCAGGCCCTCCTCAAAATAGCGGCGCCCACGGGTAAATGAGATATCCGAGCAGGCATGACGAATATCGTCATATCGAAGGCGCTGTTTCACTGTTATAGGTGCAGGCATGAATTTCGAAAAGAAGCAGTCTGTTTGCAAGGCGCGTAAACGCAACAGGCCATTATACTGAATATTGCCTGCTCAGACCAAAGTGAAATTCATGTTTTCATATTTTTTTAAGTTGTGTGAAGATGCGGTGAAGTATTTTTCTCGTTCCTGCGCTCCAGCATGGGAATGCAGACCTGGCTTCGAACAAGTATGCATTCCCACCGGGGACGGTGGGAACGAGATAAAAACCCGTGCAATTCGCGGCCAGAAGACCGCTCCCACAACAATTTCCGTGTGCAAACGTAGGAGTGGTCATCTGACCACGAGATAAAATCTGTGTTTATCTGTGGTTAAAACACAGTCTCTACGCTGCGTCCAACTGCTGCTCTTCG
>JADWMH010000029.1 GCA_015767355.1 Gammaproteobacteria bacterium | reverse complement strand
TCACTTGTCTGGTCATCAAATATTATGGGATCATTCGTTTTCCAATCTTAACGCGAAACTCAACGCTATGCAGATATCAAATACACCGGTTGTCAAGAATCTGGTATTGACAGGCGGCGGACACAGTCATCTCGCTGTGTTGATGCGCTTTGCCATGAAACCGGTGCCGGGTTTACGTCTGACCCTGATTACCCGGGATCTGCATACCCCCTATTCGGGGATGCTTCCCGGATATATTGCCGGCCATTACGACTATGACCAGACGCATATCGATCTGCGCAAGCTGGCGCAGTTTGCAGGTGCACGGATTTATCACTCCGAGGCAACCGGCCTGGATCTGGAGAATAAACTGGTGCTTAGTCCGCATCGTCCGCCTGTCCCATATGATCTGTTATCGGTCAATATCGGCTCCCGTCCCGGAACCCTGCATGTCCCGGGCGCTGCTGAACTGACACTGCCGGTCAAGCCGATCGATGGTTTTCTGTCACGCTGGGATGAACTGAGACAGCGGATAGTCAGCTCCACGGGGTCGTTTTCCCTGGTGGTGGTGGGCGGTGGCGCGGGCGGTGTGGAGATGGCGCTTGCCACTCAATACCGCCTGCAGCAGGCAGGAAAGCCTGTCGAAAAGCTGTCAGTTTCCCTGTTGACTGACTCTGAAACTATCCTTCCCACGCATAACTCCGGAGTACGCAGACGCTTTGAGCGGGTGCTGCATGATCGCGGAATTCGCGTGCAGACAGGTCATGCGGTATGTGAAGTCAGAGCGGGGGAGGTGGCCTGTGAAGGCGGGGAGGTCATAGAGGCTGATGCCGTGTTATGGGTGACCCGGGCATCCGCTCCTCAATGGCCGGGTGACTCCGGTCTGGCAGTCGATGAAGAGGGGTTTATCCAGGTCAATGATTCTCTTCAGTCCACCTCGCATCCCGACGTCTTTGCAGCAGGAGATATTGCCGCGATGGTGAATCATCCCCGCCCCAAATCCGGGGTGTTTGCCGTGCGCCAGGGGCCGCCGCTGGCGGAGAATCTGCGCCGCGCACTGCATGAACACAAGCTGAAGCCATTTCGTCCCCAGTCAAAGTTTTTGGGACTCATCAGCACCGGTGACAAATACGCCATCGCATCCCGGGCAGGCTGGTCTGTGGAGGGCGCGTGGGTGTGGCGGACCAAGGACTGGATCGACCGGCGCTTCATGCGCATGTTCAGCGAACTGCCGCAGATGAGCGACGAGGATGCGCCACAGGTCGACCAGGCATTTGCCGGAGAGGATGCAATCAAGGAGATCTCCGCCATGGCGATGCGCTGCGGCGGCTGCGGCGCCAAGGTCGGCAGCAGCGTGCTCTCAAGGGTCATGAACAAGCTGCAGCCGGTTCAGCGTGATGATGTGTTGATCGGTCTCGATGCCCCTGACGATGCCGCTATCAGCGAGGTTCCGGCAGGCAAGGTGATTGCGCAGAGCGTTGATTATTTTCGCAGCTTTATCGATGATCCCTACATCTTCGGACAGATAGCGGCCAACCATGCGCTCAGTGACATCTTTGCCATGGGGGCCGATGCGCAGACAGCGATGGCCATTGCGACCATTCCCTATGGCCGTGAGCAGGACGTGGAGGAGCAGCTCTACCAGCTGATGTCAGGAGCGCTGCAAGTCTTGAAGCAGAGCAACACCGCGCTGGTCGGTGGTCACACCAGCGAGGGAGCCGAGCTCTCGTTCGGTCTCTCTGTCACCGGCCTTGTCGACCGCGACCATCTGCTGAGAAAGGGCGGCATGCAGGCGGGAGACCTGTTGCTGCTGACCAAGCCGCTGGGTACAGGCACACTGTTCGCCGCGGATATGCGTCATCAGGCGAAAGGACGATGGATCGATGCGGCCATCCGCCACATGCTGAATTCCAACTATGCCGCAGGGCTGTGTCTGCATCGCTATGGCGCCACCGCCTGCACGGATGTCACCGGCTTTGGACTGCTCGGACATCTGGTGGAGATGACCCGTGCCTCGGATGTCGATGTGGAGCTGGGCCTGGATGCCCTGCCGGTGATGGACGGGGCGTTGCAAACCATTGCTGCCGGCATCTTCAGTTCACTGCAGCCGCAGAATATCAGATTGCGGCGCGCGATCCGCAATATCGATGCGGCCAATGCTCACCGGCACTACCCCATGCTGTTCGATCCCCAGACATCCGGCGGTCTGCTGGCAACGATACCGGCGCCGATGAAGGATGCATGTGTGCAGGAGTTGCTGCAACTGGGGTATCCGGATACCGTGGTTATCGGCGAGATTAAGGAGAGATCAGAGCATCTGGAGGCCATAGTGCTTAGGAGTGAGTCGTAAGATCTCAACAGCCTCGTGCAGGTCAATACTCATAGGATGTGCTGAGCTTGCGAAGCGCATCAATTATGAATGATGCGCTTCGTACCTCAACACATCCTATGGACAACGACTAAGTCTTTGCTTGATTCTACCAGCCGTTGCCATGCGGCTGACTCCCGCGCGGGGGTAAACCGCTTTGCCTGTATGTCTCCCTGTTGACGGAGTTGTTGCAGAAATCCGGGCTCTGCTTCCGCGCGCAGCAGGCATGCCTGCAGGGCTTCGGTGTTTTCTACCGGATAATAGCCGGCGTAGTCCCTGCCCAGCAGTCCAATGGAGCCGGCAATATCCGATGCGATCACCGGCAGTCCCGCAACAGTTGCCTCCGAGATGACATTGGCTCCACCCTCCATCACGGAGGAGAGAACCATGGCGAGGCAGTGCGCATAGGCCTGGCGCACCTGCCAGTGGGGGCGCTCGCCGAGCCACTTGTAGCGAGAATTACGCGCCATTTCGTCCCGTGCCTTCTGCGCCCATGCAGCGTTATGCGCCTTGCCGTAATGAATAATACGGATGCGGCTGGATTGCGGCAGGTTGCGCACCGCGTAGGCGGCCCGCAATGGATCTTTCTCTTCACGCAGATGTCCCGCCACGCAGATGTCGAAGCTGCGTTTGGCGGGAGGCAGGCGGCGCTTCAGAGGCAGTGCAGATTGACAGATGACCTCGATCTTATCCCGGAACATTTCAGGAATGGCGAGCCAGGCAAGGTCGTGCAGCACTACCAGCCGGTCGGCCAGCTCGATGGAGCGCAGCGTGGTATCAGGATGGGAGTGGATAAAACGATAGAGATCGGTGCCGGTCAGAGCCACGATCAGAGGCTTTTCAGGATAGAGGGCGTCAAAGCGTTTTACAGCCTCGGCGCTGCGCCAGGCATGCAGTGCAATCAGAAGGTCGTATTCCGCACCATCATAGTCGGTTGCAATAGTGACCCTGTGTCCCGCTTCGCGCAGGAATCCTGCCCAGCGTGTGGCGGAAGCCCGGTTGCCGGAGAGAGAGCGGGGTGGGGCAGGGGTGATCATTCCGATGTGCATAGGGTTATAATCAGACTTTAGGTTTTAGGCCATCATTGACAGGATTATAAAACAAATGAGTGAATCGCAATGCGACATCCTGACTTCCTGGCTGCAGGACACCAGGGCGCGCACCCTGGAACTGGTTGCAGGACTTACTGACGAACAGCGCATGGGCCCCAGGCTGGATATCGTCAACCCGCTGCTATGGGAAATTGGTCACGCGGCCTATTTCCATGAGCTGTGGACGCGGCGTCATCTTGACGGCGCAGCCTCTTTTTTGCCAAACGCCGATGCAATCTATGATTCGATAACCATAGCCCATGATGACCGTTGGGATCTGCCGCTGCCGCCCCTGGACGAGACCCTGGAATATATGCGGCGAGTACTTGATTCTGAACTGGCGCGGCTGCAGCAGCCTGAATTGCCGGATGAGGCCATCTATCTGATGCGCTATGCGGTATTTCATGAAGATATGCATACAGAGGCGTTCACCTATAGCCGTCAAACCCTGAACTATCCACGACCGATATTTGCACTTGCGGCAGAGGATGCGCAATGGCAGGCAGGGCCGCTGCACGGGGATGTCGATATTCCGGGAGGGCGGTTCATGCTGGGCGCCAGTCCGCAGGCGGGATTCTGCTTCGATAATGAGAAGTGGCAACATGCTGTGGATATCGCCACTTTTGAGATTTCCCGGGCGCCGGTCACCAATCAGCAGTATGCAGAATTTGTAGATGCCGGCGGCTATAGCAAACGGGAGTTCTGGGATGACGACGGCTGGCAGTGGCTGCAAAACTCGAGATTGGAAGCGCCTCTCTACTGGCGAAGCAGTGGAGTCGATAGCTGGGAGATCAGGGTGTTCGATGGTTGGCAGTCACTACGCCCGCATGCAGCAGTGATCCATGTCAATTGGTACGAGGCAATGGCCTGGTGCCGCTGGGCCGGCAGACGGTTGCCCGGCGAGGCGGAATGGGAACTGGCTGCATCAGGCGAGCCATCAGTCAGTGGTGATGGCTTGTCCGGCGCCAAACGCACCTATCCATGGGGTGAAGAACCACCGACACCGCAGCTGGCGAACCTGGATGGCCGGGCTATGGGGACGATCGATGTTGCTGCACTAGCCGACGGCGACAGTGCCTTCGGCTGCCGGCAGATGCTCGGCAATGTATGGGAATGGACCGCCGACAGATTCAATCCCTATCCGGGTTTCGAAGCCGATATGTACCGGGACTACTCCCAACCCCTGTTTGGCAATACCAGGGTGCTGCGCGGCGGCTCCTGGGCAACCAGGGGCCGGATGCTGCGCAACACCTGGCGCAACTATTACGGCGCGGAACGCAACGATGTTTATTCTGGGTTTAGAACTTGTAAAAAGATATAAGTGAGTAACGAGTACTGAGGAGTGAGGAATATTCGCTGTAATAATCAGGGGATTTGCAGTGTCTTATGTGTGTAGCAATGTTGAAGATTGCCACTTTGTCGACTAGGCTTTCAGGTATGCACACACATTTTTATCAGCAACTTAAACCATTCTCGCGTTTTTCTGATTTCACGGTATCCGGAAACTATGCTGACTGCCCGCAAGAGTGGTTCGTGGTCATTACCGACGTGAAGGGTTCGACCCGGGCTATTGAACGCGGAGACTACAAGGTCGTGAATTCGCTGGGTGTGGCTTCAATCATGGCTGTATTGAATGCCGTCAAAACCGAGTCTATCCCTTTTGTGTTTGGCGGCGATGGTGCGAGCTTTTGTATTCCCCCTGACAAGGCGGATGTAGTGCGTTCGGCGCTGGTTGCTACCCGTATCATGGCAGAAGAGCAATTCGATCTTGAACTGCGCATCGGCATGGTGCCTGTGAAAACGATTCTTGATGCCGGTGAGCAGATCCGCATCGCAAAATACCAGGTATCGGAGCACTATCAGCAAGCGATGTTCCGCGGCGGCGGTCTTGGGTATGCCGAAGCCCTTGTCAAGGACCCGTCAGCTGGAAATCCCTACCTGGTGAATCATGAGGAGATTGAACCTGTCGGTGATTTTCACGGCTTTGAGTGCCGCTGGAATGAGATTCCAACTCCCCACGAGGAGACGATTGCACTGTTGATTCAGGCGGTTGAAGAGGATGAGAGCAGCAGAGACGCGCTGTTTATGCGTATTCATGCGAAAATCCGTGAAATTTATGGAGCCGCAGAGGAGCATCGTCCGGTTCGCGCAGAGAGTCTTTCGCTGACATTCTCACTGCAGCAACTGGCTGGTGAAATCGCGATCCGCACTGCTTTTAAATCTATTGTCTACAGGATCTTCTATACAACCAGGCTGCTGTTTGTTCTGCTGGCAGGAAAATATATGATGGCGAAAGGGGTGCAGACGGACTCGACTGACTGGGGCTCTTTTAAGGAGAGCCTGGTCGCCAGCAGTGATTACAGGAAATTTGACGAGGTGCTGAGAATGATCATTGCCGGTACGCGACAGCAGAGAGAGGCGTTATGCGGTTATTTAAACCGCTTGCAGAAAACCGAAAAAGTCGCTTATGGTATTCATTGTACGACGCATGCCCTGATGACCTGTGCGGTCTTCGACTACGGAAATGAACATGTCCATTTTCTCGATGCAAGCGATGGAGGCTACGCCATGGCGGCCAGGGAGTTGAAGCAGCAGTTGACTCGTATCTCGGGCCACAATACATAAATTCATGTCAAATATTAGAAAGTCTCTGTAAGCTTATGAAAATAAACAAGTAATATGTATATTCTTTTGCAAGAGGCTCTGTGTTGTTTCAATTCATATACCTCAATTCACACGCAACTGAATCAAATAGAATGACTGAATCTACCAGCCCGGGGGTTAAACCTGCCAGGTCATCACTGGGGAAACATGCTCTGGTGCTGTTTATGGGCCTCATTTTGCTTGGCAATCTCTATGTGATCTTCTCCCTCAGGGAAAAACTGTTGAGTTATGAAGAAAAAATTCAGGATATTCAAAATAATACAAATATTATCTCAGATAGAGTCTATGGTCTTGATGCGAAGTTTACTGCTGAAGAAGTGACACTCACCGAGATCAGAGGTGGCATCAACGAGACAACTGTACTGCTGGAGCTTACGCAACAGGAAGTTGACGACACCAGTAATAAGCTCACTGCGACCATGACATACCTTGATCAACTGGCAGAGGCTGTTAATTACGAAGAGAGGCTCGATGTTCAGGAGAGTGAAACGCTATCTACAGAAGAGGTTTCACCACTCACTCCTGCATCTGAGCAGACTGCCATGGATCCTGAAGGCAGTATGGAGTGGATCGATCCGGCGGGGAAAAAACATACGGTGAAATTCCGCAGTGGAAGGGTGCTGGAAACTATCGAGTAGAATATTGAGCCTTTTTTAAGACGTTACCTTCTCAACCCTGCACCCCAGCTCTCCCTTTGCCAGACGTATTGTGATGTGATCATCGACGCTGAGGCGGCTGGAGTCTTTAACCACTGAGCGGTGTTCGTCCAGGGTAATCGCATAACCACGCTCCAGCGTGGCAAGCGGGCTGATCGCATTGAGCTCACGTGAAATCCCGCCAAGCTGTTGATGGCTGTGCTGCAGACGTTCCTGCATACGTTGTTTTAAGCGTGCGCCGAGGTTATCGAGGCGCTGCCGGGACTGCCGCAGCTGCTGTAGGGGGGAGTGGCTGTTGAGTCTGAGCAGCAGATTTTTGTGGCTGGAATTCAGCATCTCGACCCTGTGATGCATGCTTTTTTGCAGCCGCATCTGCAGAGCCTCAAGTTGGCGACGCTGTTCCCGGAGTCTGCTGCCGGGATGCTGCTGGGTGAGACGGATGGAGAGTTCATCGAGGCGTTGTGAGAGCTGCAGCAGTCGATTCTGCTGGATACGCATCATCTGCCCGGCCAGGGAGTCGGTTTTGCGATGTAGTTCCCTGCAGTCAGGGCTTGCCAGCTCAGCGGCGGCTGATGGCGTTGGCGCACGCCTGTCGGCAACATGATCACTCAGGCTGGTATCGATCTCATGGCCGATGGCCGAGATCAACGGGATGCCGAGGCGGTAAATTTCGCGCACCAGCTGCTCATCATTGAAAGCCATCATGTCTTCCAGCGAGCCGCCGCCGCGGGTAAGAATCAGCAGGTCGCACTCATGACGCTGCTCCACCACTCTGAGCATCTTGATGATCTCTGTTGCTGCATTCTCTCCCTGTACGGCAACCGGGTAGAGGATCACCGGAATTGCCGGGCAGCGCCGCTGCAGCACTGTCAGCACATCGTGGACGGCCGCGCCGGTTGCCGATGTAATCACACCGATGCGCTGCGGAAACAGGGGGATTGGCTGCTTGTGATCGCTGTCGAAGAGTCCTTCACTGTGCAGTTGCTGTTTCAGTTGTTCAATCTGCTGACGCAGCAGCCCTTCACCGGCCTGCTCCATGTGGTCGATGATCAACTGGTAATCACCGCGCGGTTCATAGAGGGTAACGCGGGCGCGTACGATCACCTGCATGCCGTCCTGCGCCTGAAAGCGCGACAGCTTGCGGCGGCTGCGAAACATGGCGCAGCGCACCTGGGCACCGCTCTCTTTGAGCGTGAAGTAGAGATGACCGGAACGCGGTGCGGCAAGATTGCTGATCTCACCGGTGACCCACAGCAGTGGAAAACTCCCTTCAAGCGCCGCTTTTACCTCGATATTGAGGCGCGATACGGTAAAAATATCCCGGGAATTTTGTATTGATGACATGTTTGGCCAGTTGATAGATTTATAGGATGTGTTGAGGAACGAAGCTTCCGCGTCCTGCTCACGCCCCTGACCTACGTCCATGTAGGCCAAGCGCATCAAAGGTGTTAGGTTTTTACCTGTGGTGTATAGGGCGCAAAAAAGCGCTATTTCTGAAACGACGGGGGTGTGCGTTTGTGTCCGGCGCGGTGCAGGCGGTCCAGGTAGTCGGTCCAGTAGATAGCCTGTTTCTTGCCCAGTTCGTAGAGATAGTCCCAGTCGTACAGTCCGGAATCATGACCGTCATCGAAGATGATCTTGATCGCATAGCTGCCGACGGGCTGGATATCCTCAATATTGACATCCTGCTTGTCCAGCTGCAGTTTGGCGTTGTCTCCCCAGTGGCCGCGCACCTCTGCGGAGGGGCTGTAGACGCGTAAAAATTCAGTCGGGAGTGTGAATGTCCTGCCGTCATCAAATTCGATTTCAAGCTCGTGCGAAGCTTTGTGAAGCAGGATATTGCTCGGGTGATGCTTGCTCATTTGGACCATCCTCTGGTGTGTCCTGACACCAGTTCCGCCATCATCGCGATATGCGCCGGGTTATCATTCAGCGCCGGGATGTAGTGAAAGGTTTTCCCTCCGGCGCGTATAAAATTGTCCCGGTTTTCCATAGCAATCTCCTCAAGGGTTTCAAGACAGTCTACAGAAAAACCCGGGCAGACGACATCCAGGGACTCGATGCCGTCTCCTGCGAGTTCCTCCACAGTCGCATCGGTATAGGGCTGCAGCCACTGTGTTGGTCCAAGGCGGGACTGGTAAGTCAGCAGCCACTGATCTTCTGATAAAGCCAGCTTGTCCGCCAGCAGCGCTGCGGTCTGGCGGCACTCATCTGCATAGGGATCGCCGCTGTCGATATACTCCTGCGGAATGCCGTGGAAGGAGAGCAGCAGCTTTTGTGATCGCTGCTGTTGCTCCCAGTAAGTGGTGATGCTGCCGGCCAGTGCATCGATGTAAGCCGGATCAGTTGCGTAGCTGTTGATAAAGCGCATCTCCGGAATCCACCGCCACTCTCTCAAACGGGCGGAAACCTCGTCAAAGATACTTGCCGTGGTGGTGGCCGAGTATTGCGGGTAAAGCGACAATACGAGAATTTTGCGCGCATTCTGTTCACGCAGCTGCTTCAGTCCGTCGCTGATGGATGGCGAGCCATAACGCATCGCCTGTACGACCCGATAGCCATCCCTGGAATCACTGCTCGCATCGAGCTGCTGCTGCAGAGCCTGTTGCTGCTGTTGTGAGATCAGCAGTAGTGGAGAACCCTTCTCTTCCCAGATCTTCTGATAGGCCGCGGCAGAGCGCTTCGGCCTCGTGCGCAGGATGATTCCGTGCAGCACTGGTTTCCATATAGCCGGATGACGTTCGACGACGCGCCGGTCGCTTAGGAACTCGGCCAGATAGCGGCGCACCGAGGCTGTGTCCGGAGCATCAGGCGTCCCCAGGTTGACCAGTAAAATACCGATCGGTTGTTTGTCATCATCGGGAAAAGGCGGGGTTGAATACATGAGTTGCGGTGCTCGCGAGGTTCGATAGAAAAATATGCAGCATAGTGTCCTACAGCTTGGGCCCTGTGTACAGAAGTGAGTTGCGTGTAAATTCCCTATATAATGAATTCAGTGCTTCAACCGGAATCCACGCAGAGCTCCGGAACGAATAACGAGAGGAGAATAGATTCATGAGCAATAATAAACTACCAGGTCCCTCCGCAAGCAGCCCGATGCAGCAGCATGTCTGCTCCACACCGGAGAGCATCGCCGCGTTGAGGGATGCCATCGAGGTTGACCCCTCTCTGCTGGAGATGTTCGTCAACAGACATGTCCTGACGATCAAGGATTTCAATGCCCCCCTGTTGAGCCAGATCTTTCGACTGGCGGCCAGCTATGAACTTGGTGAGACTCCGGGCCTGGTTCTCGAGGGAAAGATCCTCGGCAGCGTCTATTTCAATGAAACCCGGGAGCACTCGTTTCTGGCGACTGCTTCCGCCTGGAAGCGGCTTGGAGGTGAGACGCTTGATTTTGACCAGTACGTTGATGAGATATCACTGAAACGTTACATGCAGGTTGAATTTGCAGAGATATGCAACTCTTACTGCGATATTTTGGCATTCAGGACGCCAGACAGCGAAACTTTCGATATGGATGCCGACTATTTTACGATTCCCGTCATCAATCTCGGCAACGGCGAGGATCTCCACCCGACCCTGGCGATGTCTGAACTCTACACGATCTTCAAATGGCGTCCGGATCTGCTGCAGGAGAGCACCATCAGCGGCGACAGGCTGCGTATCGCCATCAGCGGCAACCCGGCGCAGACTCGCGCAATCAGAAGTTTCCTGCATGGACTCGCCCAATTTCCATGGGCGATCGATAAGATTACTATTGTCGGACGCAACGCCTTTCCACTGGATGAGGAGCAAAGAGCCTACCTTCACGGCGCAGGTCTGCATATCGAGTTTGCACACGAACTCTATCCGATGGAGAGCATGATGGGCGCCGTCAGGAAGGTGCTTCCCGAGACCGACGTGGCTTATTTTCACCACCCCTATTCAGCCAATACAGCCAGGATGAACCTGGCGGATGCCTACTCGAGTCTCAAAGCAGATGCGCTGGTGCTCAACCCGCAGATCCAGAACGAGATGGCGACAGTGCTGCTGAAAGACTCACCGCATAACTGTCACTGCTCTCAATTGCAAGGCACCCTCTACATCAAGATGGCGCTGTTTGCGCTGATTTTTGGAAAAGCATAACTTAATTTCGCGGTCTTCTGACCGCGAAACTTTACGGATCAATACGCCATCTTGTCGGATTCGTACTTCAAGCCTCTCTTTTTTGCCTGCTCGCGCACCGCGCTGAAGATCTTGTGATCCAGTGATGCTTCTGCATCGCCATCTTCCGCCACTCTCTCTTCGAGATAACCGGCCCGCTGCCTGGTCAGCGCTCCGATCTCTTCGGAGAGTTCATTGCGGTGTTTGGCTGTATCTTCGATCAATCTCTTCTGCACCGATGGAGCCATCGCCTGCATCGGCTCCGGCAGTTGATCTTTTTTGATACTGTCCAGATCGATGCGTCCGCTGGTTACGGCATCCACCAGTTCGTTTTCACCAAGGGAGTTGGTTTTGCCGCTGGCGGATGCGTTGAACGTCGCCCGGCGGGCGCGCGATTCAAGCGAGGCGGCTGCGTGCAGCTTCTGTGTCGCCAGCATCTTGCTGCGCTGTTTCTGCTTCTCCTCTTTGTCGCCGTAGTAGAGACGGGTATCATCCAGCTGCTTTGAGAGTTTGGCGATCTTTTCATCATATGGCGTGGTGATGGCCACGGCGCTACCGCTCTGTTCCACCTGGAAATACTGCCCCGAACCAAGCTGCGCAATCTGCTTCCATCGATGCGTGGTGGCGCTGCTGTTCCCGCACTGGATGCTGTTGACCACGATGCCGCGCGCACGCGCTTTGGCAAGGGTTGCCGGATACTTCACATCATCCTGGTAATCCATGTGGGGCGGGGCGTCACCGACGACGAAGATTACCTTGTAGCTGTTTTGATCACGGCTCCAGGAGATCTTGTTGAGCGCATCATCGAGTGCCTGGTTGACGCTCTCCGGGCCGTCGCCGCCGCCTGCAGCCTGGAAGTCCATCAGTGTGGCGTAGACGGAGTCCAGATCCGATGAGAGGTCGACGCTGCGGGTTACGTAGGCATCTCCTCTGTCCCTGTAGGCTACCAGGCCCATCCTGATCTCGGGAGCAGACTCTGCCGACGCCATGTTGCTGGCGATGGACCAGATCTTCTCTTTGGCCGCATCGATCAGGCCGCTCATGCTGCCGGTCGTGTCCAGCACGAAGACCACCTCGATACGCTGCTGTTGATTGGTGATGGCGCTGATCGGGTTGCCTGCAACTGCCGGCAGGGTGGCCGCATTTTGCAATGCGGGGTAGAGGGCGATGCCTGATGCAGTGACTGCAATCAGCGTGAATGCGATAAATTGTGATTTCATGATGAGCCTCCGGGGCGTAAGTTGATCATGGAAAGTTTTTGCAGCGCTGCTTCGGCAGCACGATGCGCCTGCCCGAAGTCGTCCTCATTGAGGATGCCTGCAGTTGGGAATCCCTCTTTACGAAACAGCCTGGGCGGGATATAGACGAACAGTGCCTGGGTGATGAAAAAACACCAGGTGGTGATAAACAGGCTTCCGGTTTGGTATGCCGCCCAGGTCGCGGCAGCTACTGCAACGGCATTGAGGCCGAGGTCCGCCAGCGCTGTGAGCAGGCTGTTGTAGTGGTAAAGCGCGCGCACCAGCCAGATGAGAAACAGGTGTGTCAGGCCGTAGAGCGCCAGTGACGGGGTTAACAACCAGATGGCGGCAGTTGCCGCAGACCAGCAGGCAAGCAGGCTCACTCTTCCCAGCCGCTCTTGGCTGCGACTGAGCAGGTAGCTGATATAGCCCAGGCTGATGAGTGCGATCAGCAGCTTGATCACTGTGTCCACGGGAAGAATCGATCCCAGGACGGTAAACAGCACTGTTGCTGCGATGCTGGCAACCAGGGCGACGGAAATTCCCTCGAAAAAGGTCGGCTTTTTCATGAGTGGCTCCGTCTCTGCTTCTCTTTGAGGAAGGCGATCTCTACCTCGTCGTCACGGATGGAAAACTCATGGGGCTGCCAGCTGTTTTCCCCGCTGGATGATGTAGGATCATCGTTCAACAGCTCCACTTTTTGGCGCATGTTCTCCAGCTGCGCTCGCTGTTCGTTTAACTTTTGTTCCAGTATCGAACAGCTTTGACGGGTTGCGGTCAACTTCTCTTCGGTTAGTTTCAGATGGCGCCTGGTCTCCAGTTTTCTTTTAACCAGCGCCCTGGCGAGATCATCCTGTTGTGAGAAGAAACAGATATCCAGTTCATCATCCATCTCCTGTAAAGCCTGTTCGAAACTCTCTCCACGATTTTGAAGTTGGACGACTTCATGTTTCAACAGCTTGAGCTGTTGTTCATCACTGGCGAAAGATGTCTCCATCTCCCGCAGCGCCTGCCGCAGCAGAATATCGGGTTCTTCGATGCGGTCGAGAACAGCGTGCATGTCGGCCCGGAACAGCCGGGTCATTCGGGTTATCAGTGCCATGGTCATCTCTCCGTTGGTCGGAATTATGTTGTTTGGTGATTACAGCTTAGGACGGAGGGGGGATTGCGTGTAGGCACTGTTTTGTAAAACCTTTGCGACAGAAATTTACAAAGAATTTACATGCAGACTGAAGCTTTGGCTGATAGGCTGTGAATGTCATGAATAAGAAGTTAAAGCTGTTGATCGTTGAAGACGAAGAGGCCATCCGCAACGGCTTGATGGATCTGTTTGTCTACCATGGTTATGAGGTGGATTACGCCGCGGAGGGTCGCAGCGGGCTTGAAAAAAGTTTGAGCGGCGCCTTCGATCTGATTTTGCTGGATGTGATGCTTCCCGGGATCAACGGCTTTGAAATCTGCGAACGCATCCGGGAAAAGGACCGGGAACAGCCGATCATCATGCTGACCGCCAAAAGCAGCGATGAAGAGATCATCCTGGGCTTGTCGCTGGGGGCGGACGACTATGTGGCAAAACCCTTTTCGGTTGCGCAACTGGTGTTGCGGGTTCAGGCCGTTCTGCGCCGCTCAAGAGTCGTGCAATCGCAGCAGCAAACGATTGCCCTGGGTGAAAACGTCGAACTGGATGTTCTCAATCTCTCCGCCCGCGTAGGTTCCCGTTGTATAACCTTTACCCGGCGGGAGATGGAGATATTGCAGTATCTGCACGCCAATGCAGAGCGTCCGGTTTCACGCGGAGAGCTGCTGAATAAGGTGTGGGGTTATGCTCGCGATCTGGATTTGGAAACTCGCACCGTGGACATTCATATCGCCAAACTGAGGCGCAAGATCGAGCCTGATCCTGCCAGCCCGAGATTTCTGGTGACGATTCGCGGCGCTGGTTATCGTTTAAAAGGATCGTCCTCACCCTAGAATCCTTGATTCACTAAAATGCTTGCAAATGAGTCAAGTTTTAAAA